>JAAYUJ010000023.1 GCA_012517775.1 Deltaproteobacteria bacterium | reverse complement strand
CCCGGCCCTTCTTGAAATCATCCGGGGCAAGAAATGTCACCCCTTTTTCTCAGCCACTCGCGGGCCACACAGGCCTGTCCGAGAGCGATGCATGCGTCATTGGCCGGAACCTCCACGTGTGTCAGTACCTCAAGTCCCCGCTCCTCCAATGCCGGAATGACCCGCTCCACGAGGGTGGCATTCTGAAAAACGCCCCCGCTCAATGCCACCCGCTTGAGACCAGTCTGGCCGGAAACGGAGGCTGCCGCATCCGTGAGAAGCGTTACCAGTCCGTTGTGGAAACGGGCGGAAATGACTCCCGGAGATATCCTTTCACGGACATCTCGGACTATCTCCCATAACATGGGCAGAGTGTCCATGATCCAGAGCCCGTTGGAATCGACATGCAACCCTCCGGTGTATCGGCCCTCTTCGGGTTCGATGGCTTGCTCCAGCTCAATGGCTCCCTGTCCCTCGTATGTGATGGACTCCCGCAGACCGATCAGGCCGGAGACCGCATCGAAGAGTCGCCCGCACGAGGAGGTGAGAGGCGTGTTCACCCCCTTTCTGATCATCTGGAGAACGATCCTTGCCTTATCCGGCTTCCACCGGCTGAAAAAGTCCGGGAAGGTCCGCTCCGTATTCTCGGGATCAAGAGCCCACAGGCTGCTCAGGGCCATGCGCCACGGTTCCCTGACCGCACGGTCTCCACCCGGCAGAGGCATCCGGCGAAAATGGCCTAGACGCTCAAAATGATCGCCGTCCACCCTCAGGATCTCACCCCCCCAGATGGTGCCGTCCGTTCCATAGCCGGTCCCGTCGAGGGCCAAGCCCAGAACGGGCCCCGAAAGCTTCTGTTCCGCCATGACCGAAGCGATGTGGGCGTGATGGTGCTGAACGGCCAAGAGCAGAACTCCTTTCTGGTCCAGGGCCCATTGGCTGCTCAGGTAATCCGGATGCAGATCGTGGGCAATGCAGACGGGCTCTACCTCAAGAATGCGCTTCAGGTGTTCTATGGCATGCTGGAAGGATCGCAGAGTCTCCAGGTTCTCCAGGTCTCCAATATGCTGACTGAGAAAGGCTTCGTTTTTCCGTGTGAGGCATACGGTACTCTTGAGCTCAGCCCCGACACCGAGGACGGAAGGACCGGAGTTCGCAAGAAAGACCGGCACCGGAACATAGCCTCGAGCCCGCCGGATAGGACGCGGCTTCCCACGAATGACCCGGGTCACCGAATCGTCGCAGCGCATGTAAATGTCCCGGTTGTGCAGAAGAAAAAAGTCCGCAATTCCCTTCAGGCGTTCCGCCGCCTCGCCGTTGTCCATCACGATCGGTTCATCACTCTGGTTGCCGCTCGTCATTACAAGGGCATCACAGGTGCTGCCCTCAAAAAGGAGATGGTGGAGAGGGGTATAGGGGAGGAACACGCCCAGGGAGCGGTTGCGGGGTGCCACACTGTGGGCGATACGAGGCCCCGGCCCTTCCAGACGTCTCTTGAGGAGCACAATGGGCCGTTGCAGGCTCCCGAGGAGGGCTTCCTCCTCCTTCTCCAAAAAACAGTGCTCTCTCACCGCATCCTTAGAGGCGAACATAACCGCGAAGGGCTTCTCCTCGCGTATTTTCCGCATTCGCAGGCGACCGACGGCCCGTTCGTCCGTGGCCTTGACGGCAAGATGAAAGCCTCCCAGTCCTTTGACCGAAACGATGGAACCGCTGTTCAGCTGTTCGACCGCAAGCTTCAGGGCATCGTCCCTCTCCGCGAGCACCCTGCCTGCGTCGTCCGTGAGCCACACATGGGGACCGCACTCGGGGCACGCGTTGGGCTGAGCATGGAATCTGCGATTCGAAGGGTCCTCGTACTCCCGCCTGCAAAGCGGGCACATGATAAACCCGCCCATGGTGGTCTTTTCCCGGTCGTAGGGAATATCCTGGATAATAGTGTACCGGGGGCCGCAATTGGTGCAGTTGATGAACGGGTAGCGATACCGCCGGTCTGTGGGATTAAGAAGTTCAGAGAGACATTCGTGACAGGTTGCAACATCGGGGGAAATCAGAGTGGACCGTGCTGACGAACCGTGGCTCTCGACAATTGTGAAAGGACCCAAAAGGGCATACGGCTGTTCGAGCACATCCAGGTAAACGATCCGCGCCAGAGGAGGTGCCTTCTCGGGGATATCCCCGATAAAAGCATCGACATTATCCTGTCGGCCCGCCACCTCGATCTCGACTCCGTCCGACCGGTTTCGCACCCAACCATTGAGTTGATGCCGCTGAGCCAGTTGGTATATGTACGGGCGAAATCCCACCCCCTGCACAATTCCACGGACGCGCACCAACACTCTGCGACCTGTGGAAATGATGTCCGGATTCTCTTGGGGTTGAAGTGCAGTCGTCAAGGATACATCCAAACGCGTGTCATGCTATTTCTTGTGCTCCTGCACATTCTTTTCCAGCCAGGAGAACCAGGCTTCCAGACCTTCACCGGTGCGGCATGATACGGCGAAGATCTCCAGACGGGCGTTCAACCGGCTCGCATCCCTTCGGATCTTTTCCACATCGCAATCGATGTAAGGCAAAAGATCGATCTTGTTGATCAGGAGCACGGAAGACTGCTGGAACATGACAGGATATTTCGAGGGCTTGTCATCTCCTTCCGTCACGCTGAGAATAACGATCTTGTCATGTTCTCCCAGGTTGAATTCCGCCGGACAGACCAGGTTGCCCACGTTTTCTATGATGAGAAGGTCCAGATGCCCCAGGTCGAGAGAATCCATGGCAATCTGAACCATGTTTCCATCCAGGTGACAGCCGCCATCGGTATTGATCTGGACCGCCTGCACCCCCTTGCTTTGAATGCGCTCAGCATCCTGGGAGGTCTGAAGATCCCCCTCAATGACAGCCATCCTGATGCGGCCTCCCAGATGCTCAATAGTTCGCTCCAGCAGGGATGTCTTTCCCGCGCCGGGGGAGCTCATGAGATTGACGGCATAGATGCCGGCGTCCTCGAGTCGTTTGCGGTTGGCAGCTGCAAGGCGCTCATTCGCTTGAAGGATGTTGCGAACCACTGGAACACTGATCTGAGTCATCACGATCTCCTGTCTCCCCTTCGATACTGACAATAGAAAGTTCTCTCCCGCTCACCATCTCCAGAGCAGGATACCCACATTCGGGGCAGAGAAAACTCTGGTTTTCCACCTGAAAAGAAAGCCGGCATTCGGAACATCTTGCAACCACGGGGAGAGTTTCGATCTCCAAAGCAGCCCCTTTGGCGACCGTACTCTCGCTCAATGTTTCAAAACAGAAATTCAGGGCCTCCGGAACCACCGCCGCCATCTCACCCACCTGAAGCCTGATGAGGCAAATCTTTTTCAAACGGTGACGTTCGCTCTCTTCCAGTACGATATCGAGCAGACTCTGGGCAATGGAAAGCTCGTGCAACTCAACTCCTCCCCGTGCAGTTTCGATCGCCCAGAACCATAACACCGTTGGGTCCTGTTGGCAACGAAACGGAGCACTTTCACTCTTGTTGACACATGTCCTCTTGACATATAAGGGTGTAAAGCCCATGGAGCCGGATCACCCCATGGCAGACACTTGGAGTGACAGGCGTCTTCGTCAATGGCCCACAGGGGAGGTGTGCGATGCGTATTGTGCTTGCCGGACAAGCGTCTTTCGGAGCCAAGACTCTTGAAGCCCTGCTGGAGAAAGGGGAAAACGTGGTGGCCGTCTACACCCCCCCGGACAAGCCCGGAGGGAAGCCTGATCCACTGAAACAGGCGGCCCTCCTGCGGAGCATTCCCGTTTTGCAGCCCGCGACTTATAGGAACGACACCGTGTTCAACGAATATGCCGCCCTCCAGCCGGATCTCACCGTTCTCGCTTTTGTGACCGACATCATTCCCGCACGGTTTTTCGAAGCACCGACACACGGAGCCATTTGTTACCATCCATCCCTTCTGCCGCGCCACAGGGGGGGGAGCGCCATCAACTGGGCAGTTATCATGGGAGATACCCGCACAGGACTCACCATCTTCTGGCCCGACGGCGGTATCGACACCGGTCCGATCCTGCTGCAGAAGGAAATCGACATCGGTCCGGAGGATACGACGGGCTCTCTTTACTTCAACCATCTCTTTCCCATGGGAGTCGACGCCATTCTCGAATCAGTCGCTCTCATCAAGGGAGACAGGGCCCCAAGGATACCCCAGGATGACTCCGCGGCAACCTATGAACCCCTCTGTGATGATCGCGTGGCAGGGATCGACTGGAGCAGGCCCGCCAATGAAGTTTTCAATCTCATTCGGGGGTGCGATCCTCAACCGGGGGCTTTCACATCCTGGAAGGGAGAGAAGCTGAGACTATACGGCGCCCGGCTGTCCAGGGAATCTGAAAGCGCCGCACCGGGTACCGTCGTCAAAATCGACGAAGCTGGTCTTCACGTGGCTCTCTCAGGCGCCCGACTGACGGTCGCAAGCGTCCGTTTCGGAAAGCTGGGAAAGCAGCAGGCATCCCAGTGGGCCGGGGAGGCGGGGCTCAAGGCCGAAACACGACTTGGAGAAACATGATGTGAACTGGCTGGGATCCATGATCATAGTGGACTCTTCGGGGGTAAGAGCAGCAGGGACGGGGGAATTGAAACACGATGCAGTGGACCAGTTCAGGATGCATTGCTGGATTGTCTTTCTGCTTTATATGCTCCTTTTTGCTCTTGCCGTCATTCTTGGAAGCCAGGTGGGCTGTGGAACCATGGGTTTGCCTGGGATTCGGCCTGCTCATCACCATTCTTTATGCGGATTGTTCGCGGTCAGCCTGCTGTACGTGTTGATCATCCGTGCATTCAAGCGGGTCAGACGCCTCAGGGCGCTCCTTGAGCGCTAAAGGTTCTTTGGTCGCTTGAAATCCGCCGATAACCCCAACACTCAGGACCCAACGGAAAACAGCCGATGACAATGGAATCAAGAAGAGGAATCGTGGAGCGCAAAACAAGGGAAACGGACATCAGGGTCGAGCTCTGCCTGGACGGAAAGGGTAGCGCGGATCTTCACACGGGCATGCCGTTTCTCGATCACATGTTGACGCTTTTTGCCGTCCACGGCTTTTTTGATCTTCAGGTGCAGGCCAGGGGTGACCTCGAAATTGATGGCCATCACACGGTGGAAGACTTGGGGATCTGCCTGGGAAACGCCCTGAACCTTGCTCTCGGAGACCGCACAGGAATCAGGCGCTACGGTCATGCTACGATTCCCATGGATGAAGCGTGCGCCTGGGTTGTTCTCGACCTGTCCAACCGGCCATTTCTCGTCTGCCATATGCCTCCACTCCAGAGCCGGGCGGGTCAGTTCGAAACAGAGCTGGTTCCCGAGTTTTTCAGGGCCTTCAGCCAGCACGGGGGGGTGACCCTTCACATCCAGGTCCAGTACGGGAGCAACACGCATCACATCCTGGAGGCCGTCTTCAAGGCATGGGGACGGGCCCTTGACATTGCCACTCAGTTGGATGAGAGACAGGTGGGAGTGCCTTCATCCAAGGGTTCCCTCTGACGTGAATCCTCAGCCTGCATCCCAGAGGATCTCCAAGAAGATGGATCCACAGGGAGTGAAGCGTCATTTCCGCTCAAAGGATGTGGGAATGTCGTCCGGAGCGTCTTTTCTGATGTCTTTTACTAATGAGTAGTCCGGGATTCCAATCCCGACAGCGTTTGCACCCGGATGTCGGGTATGGAAACCCGACGTACAAGGCAGTGACCGGAGCTCATTGAAAAGTTGCTTGCTGATTTCATAAGCGCTCAATATCAAAATGAAAATCATAACATTGACGCGTATGGG
>JAAYUJ010000222.1 GCA_012517775.1 Deltaproteobacteria bacterium | reverse complement strand
TGACGAGGTGGAGACAGTCCTGGACCGGATGCTCACGCATAACATCAAAGAAATCCCTGTGCTGGATTCGGAACGACGCATCGTCGCCAATGTGGGAATACTCGACCTGTGGAGGCTCATTCAGAAGTAAGCCGTGAAATCAGGGAGCACAGCACTGCATGGCAACAACCAAAGACACTTCATCCTTGAGATTCAAAGAGAAGCCTGGGAGGGCATCCATGGCGACGGACTCCAGGATAGTCGATATTTTTAAGAGGCTTGGGGATGAAACGCCTCCGCCGATCCGTTTGAGCAGACTTCTCGAAAGCCCTGTTCAGGGGTATTTTTCTTTTGTCGTGCAAAAGGGTGATAGGGGAACCGTGGCGCGAATACTTGAGTTGCTTGGGGATGCTTCAGTCAATCTGCGCTTCATCAGTGAGCATCCGGGAGGAAACGGTGAAGTGCGAATCCAGCTTTGCTGCGATGCTGAAGCTCAACAAACGGTCGTTGAAATCTTTCAGAGAGCAGAGTTTGCCAGAGCAATCCGGGAATTTCGCCACGTTGATGCCGTCGTCATTTTGTCTCTTTACCCATTCAGCGGCCAGCCACAGGTTGCGGGGAGAGTTTTCGCCATCCTGCGGAAGCGGCACATCGAGATTCTTTCCGCCAACACTGCCACATCGGTGTTCTCGTTGATCGTCTCGTTGGGAGATCTGGCATCAGTGATTGCCAGCCTCAAGCAGGTTTTCATATGGCAGTGACGGTCAGCAGGAGGGTTTTCCTGATCCAGCACGAACAAGACGGCAAAGAAATCAATTGAACGACATGGCCGTATGGAGATTAACGGCTCTGGCGGAGTGACAGGGATTTGAGTGAGGATCATGATCGGAGCTCCTTTCGACATCTTTCCTTTGAAGATCACAACATCCCAGGCACTTCTGGCTTTTGTCGGGCAACCCGTCGGCGACCATGCGAGTCGCATTCTTTTCGGCTACCTGCACCACCATGGGATTACCATCACGTGTCTTGTGGAAGGACCTGGGGGAGGTGAACACCGCACTCTTTTGCTGGTCATAAGCGAAGGAGCTTTGCATGAGGCGGAAAGAGAACTTCAGGCATTGCGGACAGCCATTGAGGCAAAGGCGCTGATGATCGAGAAGCCGGTAGCCGTCATTCGCATCCTCGGCCCCCATTTTGACATCCGCCCTGGAATCGCGGGGATGCTTTATGGACGGCTGGAAAAGGCGGGGATTGAAGTCCTGGTCAATTCGACTACCGGCACAACTTCGCTGCTGGTAGTCCACGAAACCCAGCTGGAAAAAACCCGAAGGGAATTGACCGCGATTTTTCGCTTGCCCAAAAGCAGATGAGGGCGCAAGAAATGGCGGTACGATCAAGGTTTTCCCCGTCTGAAGTGGGTCAAGTCCTTGAAATAGCCGACGGTTGCCACTTCTTCCCCCTCCTCGAAAATCAAGGTTGCTGAGAGTAAAATCGGCACCAACCGTCCATCCTTGGCAAGCGCCCGGGTTTCATAATTGATCAGTTTCCCCGGCCCTCCGTATTCGGATCCATAAATATGCTTCTTGATTCTGCGTGCTTCTCCCGGCTCGTATAACCGGGTTACATGGATTCCGGCAATCGCTTCCTCGGGAGCAAATCCATAAATGAGGGAAGCTCCTTCATTGAAGACAATGATGTTCCCCTGCCGATCATTGGCAATGATGCCGTCCATGGAGGTGTGGATGAGTCTGTACTCAAAATGATGTCTCGTTTGAATTTCCGAGAGGGCCTCCCCTAACCTCTTTCTCGCCCCGATCCTGTTTCGGGCACGCTGCAGCAGGACTCTTACCGCCCTTTCACTGAGCGGCCGGGCAATCGCGTCCCCGGCACCTGTCTCCAGAGCCTCCGCCAGGATATCACGTTCTTCAGAATCCGTGATGAAGACCACTTCCAGGTCCGGATCGATTTCCTTAAGATGGCGTAGCAGTTGAATGCCGTCCAGTCCGACTTTCGTGCTCGAAGTGAAAGTAATGACAGGATGGAGGTTTTCAATGACTTCAAGGGCCTCGTAGCCGTTCTCAACCATATGAATTTCAAGTTTTTCCTGCAACTCCAGATGCTTCAAGTGGTCCTGCAGCTCTTTTTCGGCTCCAATGATCAAAACCTTTTCCATACCGGCATTCTCCCTTTTGCTCCTGGCTGTCCATTGGTCTGGGAAGTCGTCCAGCAGCCTTTTGCACCTCATCCCGTCGGTCGGTCACAACAGGCTCTCCCTTGATTCCCTTGGGTTTTTCCAGTGGGAAAGACGATAGTAAAGGTGGAACCCTTCTGAGGTTCTGAGCAGAGATGAATGATCGCCTCGTGTTCGCGGACGATCTTATCCGTGATGGCCAGTCCCAGTCCGCTGCCACGAGCCCCTTTGGTGCTGAAAAGAGGCCTGAATATCTTATCCTGCACGTCCTGGCTCATTCCTCTGCCAGTGTCCGATACCTCCAGGTAAACCCGACCATCGGGTTTCAATCCTGTGTGCACCGTAATCCGCCCTTCCACCGCATCCTCCGGGAAAGCCTCCAGTGAATTGGTGATGAGGTTCAAAATGCAGGTGCGCACTCCTTCGGCGTCACCGAGTATAACGGGGAGACCCTCCATGAGTAACTTTTCGAGCTTTATACAGGAGCTTTCAAATTGAGCCGCCAGGGAGCTGCAGACGTCACATACCAGATCATTGAGCGAAACGGCATCCCGGGAAAGAGTCTTTTCCCGTGCATAGTCGAGCATATCCAGGCTCAACCTGGATATTCGCTCGATGTTGCTGGTGACCGTTTTCCAGCCCTTTTGCACCTGTGCGAGGTCTGATCTTCCCAGCCCCTTGTTGACGGTGAATGCGCCCAGCTTCATCCCGTACAGGATATTCTTGACATTGTGAGCCACTTCCGCCATGGCTTGGCCGATGGCCGCCATGCGGGTTTTCTGCAGCAACTCCTGCTGAAGCGTTTTGATCTCAGTTAAGTCCTTGAAAAAACCTACTGTGGCTATTTCCTCTTGGTCCTCGTGGATGACCGTGGCTGAAAGCAGAATTGGAACCGTTCGGCCGCTTTTTGAAAGCAGCTTTGTTTCATAGTTGATGAGCCGTCCTTCGCCGCCGTAAGCCGAAGCCTTGATCTGTCTTTTCACTTCCTGAGCCTGCCCGGCCGGATAGAGCTCGGCAACCTTCATATGACATTTGGCCTCCTGCTCGGAATAACCGCAGATCCATTCCGCCCCTTTGTTGTAGATGATGATGTTCCCTTTAGGGTCATTGGCAATGATGCCGTCCATGGAGGTTTGGATCAGCTCGTGTTCAAAATTGTATCTCTTCTTGATCTCTTCAGTCGCCTTTTGGAGCATAGACTCCAGGTTGGTCGTGTAATCCCTGAGCTTTGCCCGCATGCAGATCTTTTCATCTGCTCGTCGCAGCGCAATACTGAGTGCCTGGTCACTGATCGGCTTGTTGATAAAATCCGATGCCTCCAGCTGGAGGGCTTCAATGGCGAGTTCCATTTCGCCGTGGCCGGTTATGACGATCACTTCTACTTCCCGGTTAAGGTTCTTGAGACGCCTTAGCACCTCGATGCCGTCGATTCCCGGCATTTTGATGTCGGTCAGCACGACTTCGGGCTGGTGTTCTCCGTAAACCGCCAAACCCCGCCTTCCGTCTTCAGCCGTAACCACCTCAAAACCGTCCGCCTCTAGACTGAGCTTCAGCAGTTCCCTGGCACTCTCCTCGTCATCAATGATCAGCACTTTCCGTATCATTCGCATCCTCAGCGGCATCAAGAAGGACCTCTGGAAGCAGCCGGAAACGTCAATTTGAAAGTCGTGCCGATTCCTTCCTCGCTTTCCACTTCGATATGCCCACCACAATCTTTTACAATTCCGTAACTGATAGACAGTCCCAGTCCGGTCCCCCGGCCCACTTCCTTAGTGGTGAAGAACGGTTCGAAAATGCGTTCTTTGAGGCTTTCCGGAAGGCCCATGCCGTTGTCCGAGACGGTAACGATAATCTTGTTGTCTTCTCGGAAGGACCGGATTGTCAAGTGTGACTCCGAAGTGTCCGCGGGGTGGAGAAATCGCTTTTCTTCGATGGCATCGCGAGCATTCATGACAAGATTGAGGAAAACCTGCTCCAGCCGGTTTAGAACCCCCATGACCGGCGGCAAATTTTCCTGCAATTCAAGGCGCACAGCAATCTGCCTCAGTCTCAACTGCTGGCCCAATACGGTAAAAACCCCTCGTATGGGGGTGTTGATATCCACGCTTTCCAGTTCCTCAACTTTTGACTTGCGGCCGAATTCCCTCAGATGATTGATGATGGAAGAAGCCCTTTCCACCTGGGACACCAGTTCCCTGGAGACGCGTTCCATCACCTCGTCGGCAATCGGTTGGCGGCGGGCAACCTGTTTCAGAAAATACTCGCAGCCGACCCGAATGGCGTTCAAGGGCTGATTCAGCTCGTGGGCCACACCGGCTGACATTTCGCCCAGAGTGGCCATTTTCCCTGCCTGAATGAGCTGAGCTTCCACCTGGATGCGGTCGGTTATGTCCGCAATGTTGGCAATGATCACGTCACGACCGATGTGCAGCCGGGGACAGGAATGAATGTTCACATAGAGCGCGGAACCGTCCTTCCTGTGATGGCGGATGTTGGGAAGAAATATGCAGCTTTTGGCGGCCAGCGATTGGATCCTCTCTGCCTCCCTCGGTTCGCAGAGCTCCAGAAATGACAATTCAAGAAATTCATCGCGGGTGTATCCATAGGTGTCCATCGCCCGGATATTCATGTCCAAAATGCGAAATGACTCAACATCAATCACAAAAATGGGATTAGGATCATTTTCGAAAAGGGAGCGATACTTTTCTTCTGAGGCTTTGAGTTCGTTCTCGGAGACTCTCAGACGCTGCGTCATCTGATTGAAGGACTGGGCCAGGATCCCCATCTCATCCCCGGAATCGATGGACATAACGGTTTCTCGATCCCCTTCGGTGACGCGCTGAGTTCCTTCCACCAATCGTTTCACGGGTCGATTGACAAAACGCTGGATGAGCAGGGCAATGATGCCGGCGATGCCGCACACTGCGACAACGGCAAAGAGCATCAGTCTGTGCTTGTTTTGGTCGGTGAGCAGATCCGCTTCTTCGAGTCCGATGTCAATGTCTAAGACTCCCAAAACCTTTTGCTGTGCAGGGTGGACATGACAGTCCGAAAGGGAACAGTCGGGTTCATTATAAATGGGAGTAATCATGCCCAGGACTCGATATCCCCTCTGCGATTCAAAGATTCGAGTGCGTGCGGATGTTGTCAGCCTCTCGAAAGGTTTTTCTCTGGCGTGGCAGGCGTAGCACTGCTCCGCGGACTTGTCCAACATGGTTCCCATCTCTCCCTTGTCGGAAGAGTAAATAATTTCACCCATTGCATTGAAAATGCGGACCTTTTCAATCCCTTCCTGGGCTCCAATGGTATCGATCGCCTTGTGCAGTCGTTTCGGCTGGTATTCAAGCATGTCGTAGCGCAGGCTTCTGCGAATCACCTCACTCACCAGGTGAACGTTGCGGATCATTTCCTGAAGGAGTTGCTCACGCTGGGATTTAAGATTGACATAGGAAAAGGCCCCGATCACCAAAATAGCCACCGCCCCGACGGAAGCGATCAATTTGAACCCGATGCTGCGATACCACATGGATGTATCTCTTAACGGAAAAAGTTACTGATCGAG
>JAAYUJ010000003.1 GCA_012517775.1 Deltaproteobacteria bacterium | reverse complement strand
TTTTCGTTTGAGAGGATAAGAGACCCAAAGGTTGATGCCGCCCATCAGCGCAATTATTACCAGGATATCGAAAACCTGGAGCTCATCGATGCCCATACGGTGCGGTATCACTACAAAATGCCCTACTTCAGAGCTCTCGAAGTATGCGGCAGCATCGATATTGTCCCTGCTCACCTGTTCCGGGAAGGAGAGGATTTCAACCAGCACCCCATAGGCCGCAACCCCATAGGCACGGGTCCGTACCGATTTCTACGATGGGATACAGGTAAGGAAATCGTTCTTGTTCGAAATGAGGAATATTGGGGAACCAAGCCGCATCTGAAACAGCTCGTCTATAAGATCATTACCGACCGTACCGTTGCGCTGCAGGTTTTGAAGCAGAGGGGCCTGGACTACCTCGGCCTCCTCCCCATTCAGTGGATGAAACAGACTCAAGGCAGGCGCTTTGAGGAATCCTTCGTCAAATTGAAATACTATCAGCCCAGCTACAGTTACATCGGCTGGAATAACCGAAGGCCATTGTTTGCCGATCGAAGAGTGCGGCAGGCGATGACCATGCTTCTCGATCGCGAGCTCTTTGTGAAGAAAGTCCTTTTTGGATTGGGGACGGTTGTATCCGGGACTTTCTATATCAACAGCCCGGAATACAACCGTGCAGTGGTGCCTTATCCCTATGATCCCGCTGCCGCTTTGGAATTGCTCAAGTCGGCGGGGTGGGAGGATCATGACGGGGATGGAATTCTCGACAGGGACGGAAGGCCCTTCGCCTTCGAATTTATCATCTCGTCCGGGAGCAAGATTGGGGAGCAGTTGGCGACCATCATGCAGGAGAACTTAAAGCAGGCTGGAATCTGCATGCAAATCCACAAGCTGGAGTGGGCTGTCTTTCTCCAGAGAATCGATGCGAGAAACTTCGATGCATGCACCATGGGCTGGAGTCTCGGTTGGGAGTCCGACCCTTACCAGTTGTGGCACTCCTCCATGGCGGAAAAGGGGTCAAACTTTGTGGGCTTCCAGAACGATGAAGCTGATCGGATTATGGAAGCAGCACGAAAAGAGTTCAACCCTGAAACACGCCGCGGACTGTACCACCGGTTTCATGAAATCCTGCACGAGGAACAACCCTATACGTTCCTCTTTACCACTGAGGCTCTGCAGGCTGTGTCCCGGAGGTTCCAAAACGTCAATGTCTATCCCATGGGATTGTACCCGAGGGAGTGGTGGGTGCCCACAGCACAGCAGCGATACAGGGATCCCTGATCGTTCACGTTATCCGATTCAGTGCGTGATTCAGGTCGTCTCGCAGATCCTCGAAGTCCTCGCATCCAACCGAAAGACGCACGAGGTCGTCTGAAATGCCCGCCTGTTCACGTTCCTCACTGGGGACCGATGCGTGTGTCATGGAAGCGGGGTGCTCGATGAGAGATTCAACCCCCCCGAGGGAGACAGCCAGAGTAATGAGGCGCACGCTGTTCATGACGGAAATCCCTCCCTCGAGACCGCTTTTCACTCCGAAACAGATCATGGCTCCGAACCCGTCCATCTGCTGT
>JAAYUJ010000221.1 GCA_012517775.1 Deltaproteobacteria bacterium | reverse complement strand
CCCAAAGATCCCCGGATTTTGGCGAGCTCCCGCCTTTGTCTTGCCAGTCGCTCCGGTTGCCTGAGAAATCCTGCGGCTTCCTGTGCAAGCAGGTCGGGGTGGGCCTCATTTTGTATGAATTCCGGGACGATGCTTCGACCGGCGATGAGATTGGGCAGGCCGATGTGACGCACCCTGATGAGGTGGCGACCGGCATAGTAGGTGAGATCTGAAACCCTGTTGGCGATGATCATGGGAGTCCCGAGAATCGCCGCTTCCAGTGTCACGGTGCCCGAGGCGGTGATGAGGAGATCGCAGGCGCGGATCACCCCGTAAGTATCCCCCGATACGATTTGGAGGGGCAGGCGAAACGGGGCCGTCTGCTTTTCGATCGACTCCAGGTCGAGGGCTGGGGCAACGGGCAGAAGGAAACGGCATTCCGGCAACCGGTCTCTAATCATGACGGCCGTTCTACAGAACAGCCCGAGGAGTTGGTGGATCTCACTGCGGCGGCTCCCGGGGAGAAGGCCGACGGTCCGGGAGTTGCCATTTCCCCCGTACCGGAGTCTGGCCTCTTCCTCGCCGGGAGCCTCATCGAGGACGTCCAGGAGCGGGTGTCCCACAAACCGCACATCCATCCCATAGCGGCTGTAGAACTGGGGTTCAAAGGGGAGAATCACCGCCATTGCATCCACGAATCGCTTCATGGAGCTGACTCGACCGCTTCGCCAGGCCCATACCTGAGGACTGATATAATAGAAGACCCTGAGGCCGTGGGCTTTTGCCATGCGACCCAACAGAAAGTTGAAGTCGGGGTAATCGATGAGAACCACCAGGTCGGGACGCCGAGAGATAAGATGCGTCCTGATTCTCAGGAAGGCTTTGCAGATGGATTTCAGGTGCTTCAGCACTTCGAAGAGCCCGACCACCGCGAGGTCCCCGTTATGGACGACCAGCTGAGCTCCTGATCTTTCGAGAAGCGGGCCGCCCATGCAGCTGAATCGGGCTTCGGGACATGCCCTCCTGATCGCCTGAACCAGGTGCGATCCGTGCAAATCCCCCGAAGCCTCACCCGCACTCAGAAAGATTTGGAAAGACCTCCCCGGGGATTGTTCCATTCCTGTTTCGCACCTGCTCTTCAATCTGTCTGGAAATGTCGAGGGCCACGGCAAGGGCGCGGCGTCCCTCAACGCCATCCACCGCTGGTTTGCCGCCGGTTTTCACGGCATGGAGGAATGCGATGATTTCCTCTTCCAGAGCGTCTCTTTCGTCCAGCTCGATTTCTTCCATGGAAATCTGAGGATAACCCGCCTCGTCCGGCTCCTTTTCCCTGTAGACGGCATAGGCGCGTCTTTCGGCGTAGTCGGCCACAAAATAGCAGTTCTCCTGAAAAATCCTGTGCTTGCGGAGGCTCTTGACGGAGATGCGGCTTGCGGTGAGATTGGCTGTGGCCCCGCTGTCAAATTCCATGCGCACATTGGCGATGTCCGGCAGGGCCGTCAGCACGGAGGCTCCCGCAACCCGGATGTTTTTCAGTGGGGAGCCCATGATGTGCAGGGCAATATCGATATCGTGGATCATGAGATCCAGGATTACATCGACTTCCGTTCCCCTTTCATTGAAGGGAGCCAGACGATGGGCTTCCAGAAACATGGGGCGATTCAGCCTGGGGTGAATGGCCTGGAATGCGGAGTTGAAACGTTCGAGGTGGCCGATCTGCAGTATCCGCCCCTTTTCCCGGGCAAGATCGATGAGGCGGTCCGCCTCCTCGAGGGTCCGGGTCATTGGTTTTTCCAGGAGCACATGGGCACCGGCATCCAGGAACTCCCTCGCCACGGAAAAGTGAGCGGGAGTCGGCACCACGACGCTCACGGCATCCACCCTGCCGAGCAGGTCCCGGTAGTCCACCATGAACTGCGTCTGGCATTCCCCGGCGATTCCCTCCCCTCGGGACCTGTCGATGTCGGCGACGGCCACCAGGTCCGCGTCGGCGAGCCTCGCATACTTCCGGGCATGGAACCTGCCGAGATATCCCACCCCGATCACCGCCACTCTCAGGGCTTGCGGTCCGGGTCTTCGAGTGAGCGCCGGCGGGACCGGCAGGATTTCGGCAATGCGAGAGCCCGTCTGCCCTGCCGGGGTGAAACGGGCAATCGCCCCTTCGCTGCCTTCGCCGGGGGTTGCTGCAGTCGGGTCACTGCCGCTTCGGACCACAATGGTGATCCCTGCTGCGTCCGCTTGATCGATCATGCGCTCCCGGTCAAAGATGAGAGTCTTGCCGGCTTCAACCACCAGCACTCTGGCACCGACACGCTTCATGGCCTCAATGGTCCCCGCTCCAACGGCAGGCACATCAAAACGAAGATCCTGATTCGGCTTGCTCGTCTTGATGACGACCGCACCTTCACGGCAGAGGAGTCCTCCACGAAGGATGGTCGCGTCCGTCCCATCGATGCCCTCAATGGCCACTACCGCCTGGTTCTTCACAACCAGGCACTGGCCGATATCCAGGACCCCGATGGCCTTGGCGATCTGCCAACCGAATTCCAGGTCCTGTTGCTCCTGTCGATTCGGTTTGCGGCGGGTAAGAGTTCCCTCCGGGGCGAGAAGGGAAGGGAGCAGAATCGTGGACGCCTCGATGCGAATGCCCTCGGATTCAAGCTCTTCGGCCAGTGCTCTGAGTATGGAATCATCCTTCTTGTTCCTGAGTCGGTTCAGGAACTTGACCGCGCGCCAGTCGGGCCGAATGCGGGTGTAAATCCTGGTCTTGTTGATGGCACCGGCCATGACCGCATGACGCACGCCGGCGGTTTGAAACACCCTGATCAGCTTGCCGAGCTGCCCAAGCTTCAGCATATGCAATTCGCAAACATACCGCGACAGGGAAGGGTCCGTCTCCCCCTCGAAGCCGACGGCAATAACCCGGATGCCCTGCTGCAGGGCGGCATGGGCAAAAAGGAGCGGAAACTGCCCACTCCCCGCAATGAGACCCACTTTTAAATCCGGAACAGAAACAGTACTATTCACGTCCATTTCTTGTCATATGGAATCTCGTGTGATTCCTCTCTTGGATCGGTGCTGCATGAACTCGATCAAATGCTCCACCTCCTGATTCATTTGCAGCTCCTGGTGGATCTTCTCCACAGCATCCTTGAAGGCCAGGCCAGATCGAAAAATGATGCGATAGCTTTTCTTGAGGAGCTGAATGGCTTCCGCCGAAAAATTGTGCCGTTTGAGTCCTACGAGATTCGGCCCGTAGAGCTTGGCCGGAGCCCCGAAGGCCAGCATGAAGGGAGGCATGTCCATCCTGAGGCCGGACATTCCGCCTATGAAGGAATGTCTCCCGATGCGGACAAACTGGTGGATTGCCACCATGCCGCCGAGAATCGCACAGTCATCGATTTGAACATGGCCGGCAAGGGTCGTGGCATTGGCAAGGATCACCTGGTTTCCAATCCGGCAGTCATGCGCCACATGTGAATAGGCCATGAAGAGGTTTTGACTGCCGATGGAGGTGACCCCTCCACCACGCACC
Source organism: Deltaproteobacteria bacterium (assembly GCA_012517775.1). Lineage (GTDB taxonomy): Bacteria > Desulfobacterota > Syntrophobacteria > Syntrophobacterales > Syntrophobacteraceae > JAAYUJ01. The sequence continues at coordinate 5,342 of JAAYUJ010000221.1, read as the reverse complement.
GTGCCGCGGCTGATGGTGACATTTTCCCGTATCACATTGTCATCTCCGAGGACAAGGCGCGTCTCCTCACCGGCATAACTCACATCCTGAGGTGGATAGCCTATGGTTGAAAAGGGAAAGATCTGATTGCGGGCACCGATCGTCGTCCAACCATCGATGATCGCATGGGGCCCGACCACCGTACCCGATCCTATTTTCACATGGGGCCCGATCACGCTGTAGGGCCGTATTGTCACGCCATCCGCCAGTTCCGCTTGAGGGGATACAACCGCAGTAGGATGAATCTCCATAGAATGTCCGGTCTCCTGTGCTGTCATTTGGAATTGTTACTCACGCGTTTCCCGGGTCGACCGTCGCCATCAATTCGGCCTCCGCCACGAGCTGATCGTTCACAAAGGCTTCCCCTCTCATTTTGAAAACGGCTCCCCTCCGCTTCATGATCTTCAATTTCAGAATGAGTTGATCACCGGGACGCACGGGCTTCCTGAAACGAACACCGTCCAGCCCCATGAAGTAGACGCGATCCTTGCCCTTTTGACCCATCACGGAAAAGGCCAGGATCCCCCCGGCCTGAGCCATGGCCTCCACGATGAGCACTCCCGGCATGATCGGATGGCCTGGAAAGTGGCCCTGGAAAAAGGGTTCATTGAAAGTCACGTTCTTCAACCCCACAATAGCATCCGCGCTCTCCTCCAAGATGCAATCCACGAGCAGGAAAGGGTAACGATGGGGTAGAATTTCCAGAATTTCAGAGATGTCCTTTGCCATGAGTCATTCCTTGCTGAGCTGATCCTCCAATTCCCGTACCCGCGCAATCAAATCCCTGAGCTCATCGCGAAACCGGGGCAAGTGACGAAAGGCGGCGGCGCAACGCAAATACTCCTTGTGAGGCAGTGCGGGACTCCCCAGGACATCCTCCCCCTCCTTGACGGAACGGTTCACTCCGGACTGGGCCCCGACCCTGGCTCTGTCCCCGATTTCAATGTGTCCCACAATCCCGGCCTGCCCTGCGAGAATGACGTGCCTGCCGATGCGGGTGCTCCCGGACACGCCCACCTGGGCGATGAGAATGGAATGTTCCCCTACGGTCACATTGTGAGCGATCTGAACCAGGTTGTCTATCTTTGTTCCCCGCTGAATCCACGTCCGGCCGAAGGTAGCCCGATCAACGGTACAGTTGGCACCAATCTCCACATCATCGTCGATCTGCACGATCCCCACCTGCGGGATTTTCACATGATGCCCCTGATCATCCTGAGCGAAACCAAAACCGTCGCTTCCAATTACCGTCCCGCTCTGGACAATCACCCGGTTTCCCAGCCTGCATCGATCCAGAATCGTCACGTTGGGGTGGATGAGGCAATCCTCCCCGATCTGCACATCCGATCCGATGTGACATCCTCCGTGAATGACCGTGCCGGTTCCGATAATCGTGTTGTTCCCAATATGAACCAACGGGCCGATGGATGTCCCACTCCCAAGGGCCACGGAATCTCCCATGCAGGCTGTCGGATGGATGCCGTGAGGTAAGGATGGTGACTGGAAGAAAAGCTGAGCCGCCCTGGCTAGACACAAATAAGGCTGTTCACTGATTAGAAGAGGAAAGTCCAGATGCGAAAAGTCGGGAGGTACGAGGAGGGCAGCGGCCCGGCAATGGGGAACCAATGGCGCGTAACGTTTGCTGGTGAGGAAGCTGAGTTCCCCTGGTCCGGCATTTTCCAGGGTGTTGATACCATGGATGGAAATCTCGGGGTCCCCTTTCATCGAGATCTGCAGGCGCTCCGCCAGTTCAACCAGTAGAAAGGCCCTGGGAACGTTCTTTTCAAAGTGGCTGCTCAAACTTTTCGTTCCTCCAAAGGCAACGGACCGACAGTGTTCATACAAATCCGAAGGGGCGGGTGTTGACCCGCCCCTTCTTAAAGCAATGTATGCCGTCGCTCAGATGGACCCTTTGTCAAAGCGTCTTGAGAGACTCCCGGTCCTTCTGATTCCGTCTTTCTATTTCTTGGGTGAAACCTTATCCAACTCCTCAATGACACGCCTAGTGACGTTGTCCTTGTCGGTGGCAAAAACCAGCCCGGCGGTCTCCCGTTCAAAAATATAGTCATAGTCGGAATCCTTGCCGATCTTTTTGACGATCTCTATGATCTTGTCCACGAGAGGACCTCTCAGATCCTGTGTCAACTTGTTCAGCTTGGCATTCGATTCCATGAGGATCTTTTCACCTTCGGCCTGCATTTCCTGCAGCTCTTTGATCTTTTTGCCTTTGGCCTTGTCATCCATCACGTCTTTTTTCTTGTCGAACTCTTCCTTGGCCGCCTTGAAGGCTTTAGCCTTCACGTCCACGTCCGCCTTGATGGTCTCCTGCTGCCTTTTGAAATCCTCAGCCGTCTTCTTGCCCCATTTGGATTCCTGAAGGACGACAGGCATGTCGAAGTAGCCGATCTTCCCCGCAGCCAGAGCGGATGCCGTGCAAATCATACTGAAACCACTGAACAGAAGCAAAAACCTTACAAATAGCTTTTTCATGCTGTGAACTCCTTAAAAGAATGCTCCTCCGGAAAACTGGATCTGGTACTTGTCCTCGTCAGGTTTGGGATCAAGATTATAACCCAGTTCCACCCTGATCGGGCCAAATGGTGAATTCCATCTGATACCGGCACCGACATCCGTTCGCACATCATTCAAGTCAACATCGTCGAAATCCAGATATGCATTGCCGGCGTCAAAAAACACCACTCCGCGAATACCGAACTTCTCAAGCAGAGGGAACAACACCTCCACATTCAGAACACCATATGTCAATCCTCCTATGACTTCATTGGTTACAGGGTCCCTCGGACCGACATCACCCCATTGGAAGCCTCTCAATGAATCGATTCCGCCAAGAAAATACCTTTCATAAATGGGGACCGTATCCTTACCGTCAACCTCCCAGATCTGCCCGAACTGGCCTCGAACGTGCCCCACGAACTTCCAGAACAGAGGGATGAAGACACCGGATCGAAACTCACCCTTGACGAAATTCTCGTCGCTGCCCAGGGCCTTACTGGCAATCTCCCAATACATGGCCGAGATGCTTCCCTTGCTGGGCGCAATCGGGTTGTTCGTGGAATCCCTTTCCACGGCAAAGGTCATGCTTCCTTTAGTATTATAGCCCTGCTGACTTCTGATGTAGATGGAAGACGTGTTACTGACATCGGTCACATCCGCTTCTTCATACGTGTAATAGCCGAGTATTTTGCTATATTTTCCAAAAGGATAACCGAATTTCAGCCGGAATCCCACAGCATCCTTGGTGAAATCGTTGTATTCCTTCAGCCAGTTGTATACATCGAACCCGGCGGAAAAATAGGTGTCGAAAAGGCGAGGCTCCGTAAAACTGAGAATATACCGCTGAGCTTCCTGTGCGACGAATGCCTTCACGCCGACGTACTGCCCACGTCCAAACAGGTTCCGCTGAATAACCTCGCCACTGGCAAAGGCCCCGCTATCCGAAGAAAAGCCGCCTCCCACACTGATGGACCCCGTCAATTTCTCTTTCACCTTTACGTGAAGATTCATGATACCGGATTGTTCGGTCTCGGTGGGAATCACCTCCACCTCTTCAAAGAAATCAAGCTTCTTCAAGGCATTGAGACTCTCCTCCATTTTGGTTGCGCTGAAGAGATCCCCTTCTGCCAGTCTCATCTCCCTGCGGATAACCTTATCCCGCGTCTTGGTATTTCCGGAGATATAAACCAGCCCGATGTGAACCAATTCCTTCTTGTCCACCTCGTAGGTGATGTCCGTTGTCCGGTCGGAGGGCTCCTGTTTGACAGCAGGCTTCACATCGGTGTGGGCATATCCCTCGTCCATATGAGCTCGCGAAAGGGTTTCCATGTCTTTCCGCAGCTTCTCCCGGCTGAAGAAGTGCTTCTCTTTGGACTGGAGCTTTTTTTTCAACTTCTCCGGTTCGTCGATGGTGTCCCCCGTGATCTTGACACCGGAAACCTTGTACCGCTCGCCCTCCTCCACGGGAATCGTGATGGTGAACCCGTCTTCCCGCTTCGTAATTTCGGGCGCGCCGATCCGGGCATCCATGAAGCCCCTGTCATGATAGAATACCGTCAGACGGTCGATGTCCGTTTCGAGTATGTCGCGCTGGAGCACTCCCCTGTCGCTGAAGAGAGAAAGCAGAAAATTCTCTTCCTTGGTCTGCATGACACTGCGCAGCTTCCTGGAGGAATAGCTCTTGTTCCCGGAGAAATTGATGGTATCGATGAGCACTTTCTTGTTTTCTTTGATGGAAAAGGTCACCTTTGCTTTTCTCGGCTCTCTGGGAAATTCAATGCTGGAGGTCACATCGGCATTGAAATATCCTTTTTGATGATACAGCTTGACGATCTTCTGAACATCCTCGGCAACCACATTCCGCTGCAGGACCGTAAACGCCCTTGTGGAAATGGCGGCCAGGATATCTTTCTCCTTCAACTTCTTGTTGCCCTTGACCTGGACCTCCTGAACCGATGGGTTTTCCTCAACCACAAACGTCAGAATCTTTCCTCCGGGGCTGTCGCTGACCTCGGTCTCCACCTTCTCGAAAAATCCCATCTTGTAAACGGCCTTGATGTCTTCTCTAACCTGCTCGGGGCGAAGCACCTCGCCCTTCTTGCTCTTTACGTTCAACTTGATGGCTTCGGACTCGATCCTGTCGTTGCCTCTCACCTGAACATCCGCGATCACAGCTTTGGCGAGAAGATGCACCGTCATCTGCTGGACGATGGAGTTGCCGGCCGCGGCAAGGTTCTCCATTCCCCTTTCCTCGGCGAAGAGCAGCTCCGTTCGCTTGGCGCCCGAAACATCCACCAGCCTGGCATCGAGACTGATGCTGTTGCCGATCTGATTCAAGGTCCCCATTATGGCAAAATCCGCCTGAAGTTTTCGTGCCGCGGCCCTCGCCTGTTGCTCTGTACGAACCGCTTCTCCAGGCCTGAAAGATCTCTCCACGGTCTGATACTCCACCGTCCTGATGCCCTCATCTTCCAGCCGCTTGACCAGGACTTCCCCGACCTGTCTCTGTATCGCCGGGATATCCTGCAGACCCTGTACAACAAAGGGCAAGACTGCAACCTTCGGGGTTCTGTCCTGAGCCCACGCAACTGATGCGACGACTGCAACCGTCCATACCAACGCGATGCCAAACTTCCGCATGAACCTGATCCCCTTAAACATGGTTGGTCATACTGCTCCGGCTGTTCTCCGTGGGGCTTTTCAAGATATCCACGGCCTCCCTCACAAAAGCAGGGGCACTATACCATCATCTCCCACTCATCCCAATGAAATTCTCACCCGGGAATCCT
>JAAYUJ010000220.1 GCA_012517775.1 Deltaproteobacteria bacterium | reverse complement strand
GATGCCGGGGATGGACGGACTGCAGGCTTTAAAGATCATGAAGGAGAAGAAGCCGGAACTGCAGATCATTCTCCTCACCGGGCACGCAACCGTTCAGAAGGGAGTCGAGGCCATCAAGCTCGGGGCCACCGAATTCTTGGAAAAACCGGCGAGCATTGAGGTGCTTACGGAGAAGATCAAGAAAGCTCAAGCGCAGAAGATGATTCTAGTGGAGAAACAGGCGGAGGAAAAGATCAAGAGAATCATGACGGATAAGGCATGGTAGAGATTTTTCTCAATGAATCAAGGTAACCAGAGCCTTGTAGGTCGGGTTTCCATATCCGACACATTGCCGCAATGGCTGTCGGGAGTGGAATCCCGACCCGCCTATTGAGAAAATTCGTGATAGATTTCACCGCCAGCCAGGAGACACCTTGGGGAATCGACAGATGGGGCCCGGTTGTTGTGGGTCTGTGAAAAGGTCTTCAAGAAGCCTTTCTCCGAATTTCGAATGCAGCGTAGCGAAGTGAAGAATCCACAAAATGAAAGGATCTTATTGACAACGATTTCTCGCCTTCGGATCGCCTTCGGATTGAAAGGATGCTTTTCACCTTACTCTGAGAAGGGACAAATCGAGGAGGTGAGTGATGAAAGAATTCAGAGTCCTCATGGTGGATGACGAGGAAGATTTTGTCAGGACCTTGTCCGAGCGGGTTTCCCTGCGAGGTATTGATGCGGATGTCGCCCTGGACGGTGAGGAGGCGCTGAGCATGCTTGCAGGAGAAGTTCCCGACGTGATGATCCTCGATCTCAAGATGCCTGGAATTGGCGGGATGGAGGTGCTGAGGAGGGTGAAGAAAGCCTATCCGCAGGTACAGGTCATCATTCTCACCGGTCATGGAACCGACAAGGACGGAGAAGAAGCCAAGCGTTTGGGAGCGTTCGCGTACCTCCAGAAACCCGTGGAAATCGAAAGGCTCGTCGGAACGATGAAAGATGCCTATAAGAAAAAGACCGAGGACGCCATCGTTGCGACAACCTTTGCGGAATGAGGGAGAAACAGGCATGCCTCCAGATGAGCCAATCGTCTGCCGCGGTTTTAACGAGGGCGGGATCGGGTGAGAAGAGCCCTTCATCGTCGGCCATGGAGGACGCAGGATCCACGGAGAGCATGATTCGCTTTTCCTGCGACATTGGGGGCCCTGCCACGAAAAGTCCCTTGGCTCCAGGAACGGGAAGGCCATCTTCCTAGCCGGTTTCGTTTTACGGCCCGTAAGGATGAGGACAGAAAGCCAATCTAGGACTCCTGATCGGCTTTGCCTTCCTTAAGCCGCTTGTATGCGTCTTTCATGGTCTGGGTGAGGACATCGATGTCCACCGGTTTTTCCAGATAGGCGCAGGCCCCCATCTCGAGACAAGTCCTTTCGATCTCTTTGGAGCCATGGCCGGTCAGAACGATGACTTCCACATTGGGATGCTCTTTTTTAACCCGCCTCAGGACCTCCAATCCATCGATACCCGGCATTTTGAGGTCCAGGACCATGACTTCGGGTTCTTCTTCTTTCAGCGCGCTCAAAGCTTCCTCACCATCATAGACGACGGCGGTGCCCATATCCCTCATCTGCAGCCGCTCCGAAAGCGTCTGTACGAATTCCCTTTCGTCATCCACAAGAAGGACTTTCGAGGGCAAAGGAACATCGAAATCAAATCTGCGGTACACATCCGTCTGGTGGTATCCAGCCCCCACCTTGGTTTCCACGTCCCTGACTCCGGGGAGTCCCGAAACAATTTTCTTGAGTTCGCTTTCCAGCGAAGACAACATGAGGACATTCTTATTGATGGTGAGTGTGACCACGCCGTTCTTTGCCATGACGGTCACATCATGGCCTGCCTTGGCTAGCTGCATGTCCACACGGGCGGCAAGCACAAAGTCTTCCACGGCCCTTCGGGATGCATCCGAAACCTGCAGGACATCCCGCTGGATATTCCTATGTATGAGCTGCGACGCATCTTCGATGGATGTCTTGTCCATGGGAATCACTATATCGAAGAGTTCCGGCGCCCATGGATCGCTTTTCTGATAGAGATGCTGAACCCAAAGGACTCTTGCCTCATCTTCCTTATGGATTCTCTTCACGGCTTCCTTTTCTGAAAGACCCTCGGATTGGACGGCAACCTCCACCCGGTACTTTAGATCCCCGATAAGACAAACCTTCAGCACATGAGAGATATCTGGGGGAATCATCAGTCCTGCAAATCCCAGCAAAAGTATATTGTCTTCTTTGAGGGTCTGTGCCAGCACCAATCTCAGGTATGCCAGCGAGCGCTCCTTCTCGTGTGTGAATCTATTGAACATGGAAGTTTTTCCCATGAGCGCTCGCTTCAGTTTGCCTTCATCCATATTGAATTTCTCGGCAGCTTCTTTAATCAAGCCCTCGTCATCCGCAAGCTTATAATGTGACAGTTCCAGAACTCTTTTGGCGACTTCCGGTCCATTGCAGAAGGACCCACTGAATAGATTGATTACAGGCATGGTCTTCTTTTCCCCTCTGTCTTAATAAAATGGACAATCCATGACAGCCCATCTGAAATATTCAAGAGTCTTGTGCAAATATCCATCACTTGCCGTCGAGGAGGCACACCGACAGGAGAGGGCACGTATCGTCTCCGCACTGCGTGTGTGTCCGGGTGTGTATCTTTTCCACGGCCTCGGTCATAGTGGGAAAGATGTTTTCTTCCCCTATTTTGGCCAGGAGATGGGTCCTTTCCATGACCGCCATCACGTTTTCATTGACTCCGCTCAAGGAAATATCGTATCCCCCACTGCGGAGCCGATCCACGATGAGAGAGAGCATTTCCTCCCCTGAAGCATCCATGTCGTTGATACCGTTGGCGACGATTAGAATATGCTTCAATTCGGGCTTTGAGAGCAAGAGCTCAGTGATACGATCTTCCAAATGGCCGGCATTGGCATAGAAGAGAGTCCCATCGAATCGTACCATGGCGATGTGCTTGCACTCCTTCAGCCCGAAGTCTCTCGCCGAACGATAGGACCTGTCCGGGTACATCGACAGGGTGGTGACTTTGGGCCTCATACTTTTGTAAAGGAACATCGCGAGGGACAGGCCCACCCCGATCATGATCCCCTTGTCGAGATGCGGGGCGGTGTACAGGGTGCACAGAAAGGTCACTATGGAAAAAAGACCATCATACCATTGAGCTTTCCAGGCATGGATGAAACCGCTCACATTGATAAGCCCCACGACGGCCATCATGATGACCGCTGCCAGCACGGACTGCGGCAAGTGGTAAAGAAGCGGCGTGAAGAACAGAAGCACGATACCGACGGTGATGCTGGTGCACACGCTTGAGAGTCCGGTCACGGCTCCGCTTTGGATATTGACGGCTGACCTGGAAAATGAGCCCGATACCGGATAGCTTTGTCCGAATGCCCCGAAAATATTGGCCACACCCTGCCCCACGAGCTCCTGATTGGGATCCAGGCGTTGTCCCGTCTTGGCTGCCATCGCCTTGGCTATTGAGATCGCTTCCATGAACCCGAGGAGGGAAATGATGGCGGCTATGGGTAGCAGGTGCAGGGCAACGCTCATGTCCAGATTGGGGAGTTGGAAAGGAGGAAGTCCATCGGGAATTTTCCCGACCACGCTGCCGCCCCCCGTCATGGGAATT
>JAAYUJ010000219.1 GCA_012517775.1 Deltaproteobacteria bacterium | reverse complement strand
TTGAAAGAACTGGAACGTATCATCCGATATGACCAGGGGCTTTCAGCGAGAGTATTGCGCATCGCGAATTCGACTTTTTATGGTTGCAGGGGGCAAACGCATACCCTCACACGGGCTCTCGTCCTCATAGGCTTTGAACAGGCCAAGAGGCTTTGTTTGTGTGCCATGCTTCTGGAGCTTTTCTCGTCAGGGAGAGTGCTCGACCCTTCCGAAAAGGAGAGGCTGTGGAAACACGCTTTTGCCACAGCCAGAATTGCCGGAGAAATTGCTGCAAAGAGGCCTTGGACTACTATCGAGGAAGCCTATCTCCTGGGTTTGCTCCATGATATCGGCCAACTGGTCATGGCTGTCTATTTTCCTTCACACTACAGGGCCATCCGAGATCTTGCCACACACAGAAGGATATTCACCTGGTACGTCGAAGCGGAATACGGCGTCAGCCACAACATGATCGGAAAGTGGGTTGCTGTCAAATGGTGTTTGCCCGAAGTATATCAAAGAGTTGTGGAGTATCACCACCATCCTGAAGAAAGCCCTTCCTGCAAGTCTGAAGTCAGAATGATTCACCTGGCAAATGCGTTGGTCCTCTCACACGAATCTCCCGCGCTTCTCACGGACATGGACACACTCAACTGCTGCAGGGACCTTTTCATCACGGATGAGGAGTGGAGCAGCTACCAGGAGAAGATGAACGACATCTGGCCGGAAGTCGACCAGTTCTGGAACTTGCTCAAATAGACGAGGACAGGGAATGGATCATACGGATTGGGTAAAAGACGTTTTCGAGAAGGGGATTTTCGAATCGCAATGCCCGCAGCATGACATGAGCCAGTTCCTAGGAATCATCCATCGCTGTGCGGAACTGCTTCCCAAAAGCGGCGGCATCCAGCAGATCTGCAATGACCTGGTCAAAATAGTCATCGAAGAGACGAATTTCGAGAACTGCTCCATCATTTTGTGGAATGGAGAGAGAAAATCTCTTTGCCTTTCCGCTGCATATGGTCTCGATGATCTTTTGGGAGGACAGGTCCGGCAGCATTACAACCGGCAGTTGACCATTGCAGATGGTGAAGGAATTGCCGGCCATGTTTTCCATACCAGGAATCCGGTGTTCATCGAAAACATTTTGGATGAGAATTTGCCGCAACTCCCAAACACCACCATTCGCCCATCGGCACTTGCCTGCCTGCCCCTTATGGATCTGGGAGTCATGAATATCAGTGCGAGACGTCCCTGCAAGTTTCCCCCGCAACTACGAAGGAACTGGGAGCTTGTCAGCCGGGTCATAGGACACTTGCTTCTGAGCATCTATTTTCAGGAACAATTCAGCAGACCTGAGAGACCTTCAGGGGATTATGCCGACTACCACGCTCCAGTGCTCTTTCACGAGGCCAGGGTTCCGGTCCTGCCTCCCGCTCTTTCCGAGGAGGCTCTCGAAAGGATGCCCCAGGGAGTCTGCCTTTTGGATGCCGATGGTCGGGTGCTCCAGATGAACGCAAGTATTGAGAAGTTGCAGGGGAAGAGTGCCGCGGAGATCCTGGGAAGGTCGCCTGCGGTGCTTTTCCGCGATCCCGCAGTCTTCCACGCCCTCCGGGAAAGGGCCGGAAACACGGGGCAGGAAGAGATCATCGATGCCCATCTCATCAACGCCGAAGGCGGGGTATACCTTGCCGATGTTCATCTGGTCCGGTTGGGAGAAAAAGGAACTAACGCTGCAGGTTTCCTGCTCGTCATCAACGACACGACGAAGAAGAGGGCTTTTGCCGAAAAGATACTCCAAACTGAAAAACTTGCCGCACTGGGGACCATGGCGGGAGGTGTCGCTCACGACTTCAACAATATCCTGATGGCTATTCTGGGCAACATTCAACTGGTGCTTCCCACAATTTCCGATGAGGAAATACGGCGAAGGCTTCTCAACGTGGAGAAAGCGGTACAGGATGGAGCCCATACGGTGAGGCGTCTGCAGAAGTTCACGGAGCGCGACAGGGAATCCCGGTCACTGCCGGCTGCGGTGGATGTAAATGAAGCGATGAAGGACGTCGTGGAATTGACCCGTCCGCGATGGAAAGATAGCATGCAACGGCAGGGTCACAGCATCACATTCCAAATGGATATGGAACCCCATTGTACGGCAGCCATCCACGCATCCGATTTTCGCGAGATACTCACCAATCTCCTTTTCAACGCCATTGAGGCCATGCCGGAAGGAGGAACGATAACGCTCAAGAGTGAGGCCCTCAAGGACAAGGTTATAGTCCAGGTAGGGGACACGGGTATCGGAATGACGGAAGAGGTGATGACCAGGATATTCGATCCATATTACACCACAAAGGGTGTGGGCAATTCCGGCCTGGGTCTGAGCGTTTCCTGGAGCCTCGTCGTTCGCGCCGGTGGGGAGATACATGTCAAAAGCAAGCCTGGCAAGGGAAGCATTTTCTTCATAAAGCTCCCAAAAGCCAGCAATCAGCATGATGAGGCCATTGTCGGGCACCCTGTCGGAACACCCGTTTCACGGCGTGTGCTCATCGTGGATGATGACAGGGAAGTCCTCGGAATACTACAGGACATGCTCTTTCTCAAAGGACACAAGGTGGTTGCCATCGACGAGGGAGTGAAGGCCCTGGACGTGATTGACAGGGAATCCTTCGATCTCGTGCTCACCGATTTGGGAATGCCGGTGGTGAGTGGATGGGAAATAGCCAAAAGGGTCAAAGCAAGGAATCCCAGGACGCCCGTGCTTCTGATTACCGGTTGGGGCGGCCAATATGAAGAAGAGGACCTCACCACGAGAGGAGTGGATTCTGTTTTGTCCAAACCTCTAAGCTGGGACAAACTGATCGCCAAGATTGACAACATGATGTGATGTCTCGATCCCGCAGAGGGTTTTCAGAGAGCGCCCATTCCCCGGTAGGTCCGTGCAGGGATTATTCTATCGGTTTGATGTTGATATTGGTTTTTATCAGCTTCCAGTCCGTTCCTTCACGAATGTAGCCATATTCGAAAATAACCCGTGAAGGTTTGGTCGGGTAATACCCCTTTATGGTCAGAACGCCGTTCTGATCCACTTCCGGAGATTCCTCGAAGACAGGCATGTGGTTATCGAGGAAGAGAAGGTCCAGATCGGCATCAATGAATCCCTTGAAAACGTGGTTGAACTGCTCCGCGGTAATCTGGCGCTGCCACAACTGGGATACGTGCCGGTGAAAATCGCTGAAATCCTTCGCCATGACTGCCTCCGCAAACATTCGCATACTCCGACGGACAAGAGCCACCTGTTCGGGTCCACTCGGAGTCATTCCCAACGACTCGTCAGACAGAATGCCCGACTTGACCTTTTGTATGGCGTAGATCTTCCATGCACCATCCTCCTTGACCAAGCTCAGTTTGAGGGGGATTGTTCCTCCTGTTTCGGTTGTGATGGTACCATCCAGTTCCCCTTTGTTTCCTGACGCGGAGCGGCTTGACCACGATGCATCCCTGTAGGTCAGAAGAGCATTTCGATTGAGGAAAGCGACAAAATCGTCATAAGACGCAGATGCCTTGAAGTCGCTGGAGAGAAAGGAATAGGCTTCCTGGTATTTCTTGGACCTAATGGCTTTGAAAAAGCTGTCTGCAGTGTCCGACAAGCCCGATGTAAAATAGACTGCCAGGACGAGAGCAACAATTCCCAGAGATGCCAAGACAGCCAGAATCTTGAGCAGCGTCCTCATTTCTTGTTCTCCTTCGTCATCACGTCACATTCCTGAAAGAGGGACTTATCGCCATTCCACAGACAGAGGCAAGCATCAACGACCCCTTCCGGAGGACTTCCCGAGAGGCGGCGAGAAAAGTGCGAGAGGGTCGAGGCAGGCCTCTTGCCATTTTCTTACCGAGTTTACAAGACACAGCCTCTGTGCATCATTCAGCATATCCATGGTGATGGGATTCTCGATAATTTTCCCTTCATCCAACAGCCGGGCACGGAATGTTCCGGGAAGTAAACCACAGGAAACCGGGGGGGTTATCCATTGCCCGCCATGATGAATGACCAGATTGGCTATGGTTGATTCCGTAATCTGGCCCTTGTCATTCCAAAGGAGAACGTCATCGCATTCAGGGCGGCTCTTTCGGGCATTCTCATACAGATGACGATACGTGGTCTTGTGGTATAGAAATATATTGGCGGGGTCCACTGGAGTCGTCGCCAGACCAAGCCGCATCAACCCCTGTGGATTGTTTCCCGGGAGTGGACTCGACTGGCAGGTCAGGGAGCCATCGAGACAAAGGAGAAGGCGTATCTTGCAGGTTGTACGGGGAAGCATGCTCTCCTCGCGATAAAGTCTGCGAAGAACGGCTGCTCGATCGAAGGGAAAATCGAAATATCGGGCCGAGTCTTCCATGCGTTTGAGATGGTAATCGAGGAGGAAGAAGCCGTTATCAGGCTCCCAAAGAATGGTTTCCAGCAGATCGAAGCCTGGTCTCTCCTCTGTGAGCACTTTCGCCTTGATTCTGCATTCCTCATATTCATCCCGGGATTCGGAATCCCAGACGATTCCTCCACCCACGCCGTATTCAGCCGCACCAGAATCCCTGTCCACTATAACCGTCCGAATGGCCACGTTGAAAAGGGCTCGTCTGCCGGGAGCAAGAAACCCGATGCAACCGGTATAGACTTTTCGGGGCGTTGTCTCAAGGCCGGCAATGATATGCATGGTCCGGGGCTTGGGTGCACCGGTTATGGAAGCGCATGGGAAAAGAGCCTGCATGATCTCGCAGAGCCCGGCCGTTGTATGCGAATTGACGGTGGAAGTCATCTGCCAGAGGGTAGGGTACTTCTCCACATGAAAAAGCCGCGGAACATGAACGGTCCCAACTTGCGCGATACGTCCCATGTCGTTTCGGACCATATCCACGATCATGACGTTTTCCGCCCTGTTCTTCACCGATCTTCGCAGCCACCTCGCCTGTGCAAGATCCTCCTCGAGCCATCGACCACGGGCCGCGGTTCCTTTCATGGGCAATGAAGTCAACAGATTGCCATCAAGATGGATAAAGAGCTCGGGTGATGCCGAGCAGACGGCGAATCTGCCTGTATCGACGAAAGCGGCATAATCCGCACGCTGGGCTTGAACAAGCTGGCGGAACAGCGCCTGAGGGTCCCCGTGAAACCACGATCTAAGGCGCATGGTGAAATTCACCTGATAAGTCTCCCCATCTGCGATGCAGGCCTTGATGCGATCAATAGCGCGGTTGTAACTCGCCCGCTCGATGGAAGGCGTCCAGTCCCCGATCGAGTATGTGCCTACAGGCAATGGTGGATCCTCTGTAATCAGAGGCTTTTCATACAACCCAAACCAGAGCAGGGGAAATCCCTCCGTTTCACGGACTTCCAAAGCGGGGTCGAAGGCTGGAGCCGCCTCGTAGCTGATGAAACCGGCGGCATGCAAACTCTCCCCGATAACCGCGCTTTCGATCTGCCGCAAACAGGGAATGACCTGATCGGCTCTTTCTGCCTGGACAGTGAGGCAGGGATGGCGAAAGACGAGCCATCTCCTGAAAAGAGCATCTTGTACAAATACTTCACCGCTTCTGTTTAGTACTGAGATATCTGGCATTTGGCTGGATTCTCCGTAACTTCTCAACAAGTCCGGGTAACGATGTCTTTGCAGGTCAGATTTCCATACCCGACAAATTGGGGGAAAGGCTGTTGGGAGTGGAATCCCGGCCTACTCATTGAGAAAGCACGATTCTCCGCAAGGTCACAGACGCTCTTCCAGGAAGCCCTGGAAGAAGCGGTCGATTCACCGGGGATAGACAGCATTGATTATGGGCCACAGAGTCTGAACCGGCCCGCAAGGGAGCCTGGGAAAAAACCTTCCACGGTCAACGCAGCCCAGCTGGCTCCGTTCGGGACCATCTCTTTTCGAGGGAGTCATGAAAATGAGCATCTGAAATCAAGGATAAAGCATAGGAGATGCGGGAGAATTACGCAATTCTTTTCGGAAAGCCTCCAGTCCGATCTTCCACTCCACGCGTCTCTGGTACCGTTTGTGGAACAACCTCACCCCAATCAGCCCGAGTCCGCGGTCTTGGTGCTTTGCGCCGGCCGATAGAGGCGCTGGGGGCCGAGGACGGTGAGAAGTGCCCTCTCCA
>JAAYUJ010000218.1 GCA_012517775.1 Deltaproteobacteria bacterium | reverse complement strand
GAGGACTCCCATCAAACCGCATGCTGTGCGGACGGGGATGAATCCCCCACCAACCAGGAAGGTAATCCCGCAATACGTAGGGGCTGGCTTTGCGCCCGCCTTTCGAGGCTCGCAGGTTCGGAAATCGCTCAGAATAGGTTTCAATAAGTCCAGGTGACGACACCTTTGCGGGTCGGGTTTCAGTACCCCGCAACCGGGTGCAGACTCTGTCGGGATTGGAATCCCGACCTACTTGTTGAGAAAGTGCGTGTCCTGATATTAAGCGGTTGAAACCCCTTCAGATTGTCATGCCACACAGTCCAGAGGCGACACAACTTCCAGTTCAGGAAATCTCGTGAGATCTCCCTCTTGCTGCAGGAGTTGGAAAAACAGCGTCAGCCCCTTCTGTTCGTCGCAGCCCAGGTCATACTCCAGGCATTTGTAGTAAACCTGCAATTCGTTAAGGGAGAGCACGCCCTTTTCGGCTGCAACGGAGCAGACACGTTCCAGATGATTCCTTCCCCACGACTTGGCGGCAGCCAGAACCTCCAAGGCGGTCCGCAGGGACCCGTTCAGTTTTTCGGCCGCATCCCTCTGGATAACCCAAAGGGCGAAAACAAAAGGAAGACCGGTCCAAGAATGCCAGGATTCCCCAAGGTCCAGGCTGTAAGGGTAGATTCCACAAGCACTGAGGCGCAACGCCTCATCTCCGATGGCAAGGAAAGCGATGGGCAGGTCTCCTTCCTGCCATGTGTCAGTAAGGGCTCCAGCTCGGAGTTCGGCCCGGATTCCATACAGGCGGGCTAAAAGAATTCTGAGCAGTGCCACGGAAGTATGGGATTGAGTTGTCACCGTGATGGTTCTGGACTCCAATGCGTCGACCGGCACCCGGCTGAGAAGGAGCACGCTTTTGACGGTGCCGCGGCAACTTATGGAGAGATCAGGGAGGATGAAGTACCTTTCAGGGTGACGGGCGTATTCGATGGAGGAGACGACGCTGAGATCCAGATGGCCGGAGGCCATGAGTTGATTCAAGCAAGCGGGAGTCCCTGAGACAATGGTAAAGGGATGGGCGATGATCCCGGACTCAAGAGGATAATAGATGGGCATGACATTAAGGAAGCCGATCTTGCCAAGTTTCAGTCGCTCGCAGGATGTTTGCACCATTGAATCGCTCCTTCGTTTCCCTGGTGAATGATCGCTTCAGCAATCTGTGACGGTGAACGAACATCGTGGACGGAGACCGCAAGGATTGCAGCCCTTTTTCCGGGCTCGATCGTTCCATATTCCGTATCGCGACCAAGAGATCTTGCGCCCCCGAGAGTAAGCATCTGCAGAAAAACGCCGGCCGGAACGGATGGATGATCCCTCAGGGCCTGGGCTGCCTCCGCAAAGAGATTGAGGTCAACGTTGCTGGCGAGGCTGTCGGTTCCAAGGCATGACAGGATTCCGTGCCGAATCGCCGAAGGGATGTGGGCCTTTCCCACACCGAGGTTGTGGTTGCTGCGCGGGCAAAAGCAGACAGCGGTTGATTTGCCGGCCACAATCTCCCAATCGGTTTCGGTCATGTGGACCGCATGGACGAGAAGGGTTCGATCATCCAGGACTCCGAGTTTGTTGAGATATCCGACAGGAGTCATGTCAGGGGGTGCCCAGCAGGGTGGCCATTTCCCGAGGGTTTTCAGCAGTGCGCGGCAGTAACCCGTTCCACTGCGCAGCAGTTCCACCTCTTCAGTATGCTCCGCTGTGTGAATGGTGAAAACCTTTCCTTTCCTTCGGCACCATTCCTTGGCTTCGGTGATTACCGGGGCGGAAGTGGAGTAGCACGCGTGGGCAGCCAGGGAGAGGGACGGATCGTCCGCATTGCGGATGATGTCCTCAAATCCTCCTCCCTCCATCGCAGATCGGAGCGACATGTGATTGAAGCCGATGAGTTCAAGAAAATCCAGTCTGGCAGGGAAGCAGTGGCTTGGCTTCGGACGCGGGCACAGACCGTTGGTGATGTCCCCGCAGAGAATCGTCCCCCCAAGGGTCAACCGGCGGAGACCCTCATGGAATCCATCCTGAAGGATCTTCTCTGTCATGGTAGACTTCATCGGCAGCAGTTCGTTCAGCCATTCGGAAAACCCGCCTTTGGGGAAAGCAATCCTGCCCTGAAACGCAGAGAGTTCCAGGTGGCAGTGCCCGTTCACCAGACCGGGAATCAGCGCAACATTCCCATGATCCTGAAGATGTGTGCCCGGCGGACTCTCTGCCTTTATCTTCCTGTAAGGGCCCGCGAGAAGGATCCTGTCCCCGGCAGTGAGAACCGCGCCGTTCTCGATAGGGGGGGAGGCTATGGGAACGAGCCAGCTTGCCCGGTGCAGGCCATACGGATTCGTGGCAGCAGGGGTTTCAGATGCGGGCACGGCCATATCCGTTTCTTTCAGATGGGGAATCGTCATGTGCTGATGCTGTCAACAGTTGCGACCAATTTATAATCCATGGTTCTCTGTCGAGGCTCAAACCCGGCGGCCTGAATAATGCGCCGGATTTCCTGAATCGAGAGACGAAAATGAACGCCGGCGGCTGCAACAACATTCTCTTCGATCATGGTGGATCCGAAATCATTGGCGCCAAAGTGCAGGGCAAGCTGCGCGACCTTTGGTCCCATGGTAACCCAGGAGGCCTGAATATTCTGAAAATTGTCCAACATGATCCTGGACAAGGCCAGGAGTCGGAGATACGAAACAGCGGTCTCCGGGGAACGCTGAATTCCCGTATTGGCGGGTTGAAAGGCCCATGGAATGAAGGCTGTGAATCCTCCGGTCCGGTCCTGCAAATCGCGCAGGGCCAAAAGATGCTCCAGTCGATCCTCCGGCTCTTCCTCGTGTCCGAACATCATGGTAGCTGTCGTTCGCAGTCCCTGCCGGTGGGCCTCCTCCATCACGTCAAGCCATTCCCCCTTGGAGCACTTGTTGGGGGAAACCCTCCTGCGAACGGCGTCCACGAGGATTTCAGCTCCTCCTCCCGGAATGGAATCCAGCCCTGCCCTGCGAAGCCTTGCGATGACAGTGGAGATGTCCGTTCCCTCCAGTTTGCTAAAATGAACGATTTCAGGAGGGGAAAAGGCGTGAATGTGGATGGAGAACTTGCTCTTGATGGCGTGCAGCATTTCCTCATAGAAGGACAGGGGTAGATCCGGATGATGTCCCCCCTGCATGAGGATCTGTGTTCCACCGAGGCTCAGGGTTTCCTCTATCTTGCTGAAAAGGATTTCCCGGCTGAGAACGTAAGCCTCCGGATGCCCCGGCGGACGGAAGAAGGCACAGAATCGACACCCACAGACGCAAATGTTCGAGTAGTTGATATTGCGATCGACCACATAGCTGACGAAAGGCTCCGGATGCCTTTCCACCCTGGCCTTGTGAGCCAGATGACCGAGCTGGTGAAAGTCTCCATGCTCGTAGATTTTCCGAGCTTCAGGAAGGCCAAGCCGCTCCCCTGCCTCAATTTTTGTAATGATTTCATTAATTTCCATACATTCCCTGGATCTCAGGCAAATCCGTGGTGGCCCGGAGTGGCATGAGGGACCGCTATGTCGCAAGCTTTTGAAAAAAGCTGTTTCTCTCCATTGGGTTGAAGCCGGCGTCCCGAATCAGCCTCTCCAGTTCCACCCTGGTGAGTGCCTGTTCGGACTCGGCCCCGGCCATGTGACCTATCTTTTCTTCAACCACTGTCCCATCCAGGTCGTCCGCCCCAAAATGCAGCGCAACCTGGGCGAGCTTGACCGTCAACATCACCCAGTAGGCCTTGATGTGTGGGATATTGTCGAGCATGAGGCGGCAGACGGCCATGTTCCTGAGGTCTTCCACTCCCGTCGTGGGATGGATATGCTCCAGCCTGGTGTTTGCCGGCTGAAAGGGAAGGGGGATGAAGCATACAAAACCCTGTGTGTCGTCCTGGAGTTGGCGCAGTGCGTCCAGATGCTCCAGCCTCTCACGGGGCGTCTCGATGTGTCCGTAGAGCATCGTGGCATTACTCCTGATGCCCAGTTCATGCGCCTGTCGAGTGACGGTCAGCCATTCCTCCCCGCTCAGTTTCTTTGGGCAGAGCTGAGAACGGACACGGGGACTGAAAACCTCTGCACCCCCTCCAGGAAGCATGTCCAGGCCGGCGGATTTCAACCGAAGCAGCACTTCGCCGGGAGTCGCTCCAGCCTGTTTCGCCAAGTGGGCGATCTCGACGGCCGTGAAAGCCTTGATCAAAATGGAAGGCCGCAGCGCCTTAATCTCCCTGAGTATGGTCTCATAGTACGAAAACGGCAAATCCGGATGGCACCCGCCGACAATGTGAATCTCGGTGATTGGATCATGTTCCCGCTCCTTCATCTTGTTCAGGACATCTTCAACGGAAAGCTGGAAAGCCTTCGAATCACCCTTTACCCGGCCGAATGCGCAAAAGAGGCAACCGTTGATGCAGATGTTGGAATAGTTGATGTGCTGATTCACAACGTAATATGTTGTGCCTCCATGCAGGCGGGTCCGCACTTGGTGGGCCAGAGCCCCCACCGCAACCACGTCTGGACAGGACAGAAGCTTCTCGCCGTCGTTCAGGTCCAGTCGCACACCCGCATGAACCTTGCGGTAGACCTCACCCAAGCCGAGTCTTTCGTACCATCCCGCATTCAGCATGAAGACCTCACCCTCCATTGCCCCTTCGTTACAATTCCAGTGTTTGAGAGGACCGCCAAACTCCAGGCTCACGCGGCATTGTCCCCGCCCATCCCGTCACGAATCAAACGGACGAATTCATCGATCTTCTGAGTGATATCTTCAATTTGTGCCTGGTAAAGGCCCGCGCCTGCGTCAAGAAATGAGACTGCGTACGCTTGCAGAAAGCGATCCATGATGGCGTCCAGAAAAAATGCGGCCATCTCCACATTCAAATCGCTGCGAAGCTCACCCCTCGCGACACCGGCCTCAACGAGGGGCTTCAGGTACTCGGCCGAAAACAAGTGGACCTGCTTGAGGAATTCGGCCCTGAGAGGAAAGTCCTCCTGAAAAATCATCTTGAGGTAGATGTGATAGACTCTGGGGTGTTGGTCGATGAAGCGAATTCCTGCGAGAAGGCTCTGACGGATTCGCTCGAAGAAGTCGGTTTCAGCCGTATCCTGCTTGACACGCCTCAGTGAATGCCGAACCAGTTCCACGGCGTGATGGAAAACCAGATGAAAGAGCCCTTCCTTGCTTCCGAAGTACTGAAAGATAGACCCCTTGGCTATCCCGAGCCTCTGGACCATCCGGTTGACGCTGGCCTCCCTGAAACCGTGAGAAGCGAATTCATCCACAGCGACATCCAGAATTTTCTGCTTTTTCTGACTCTCGAGGTTCTGGAATCTCTCTCTTGGAAGCATCAACCACCTTCAAAGCGTGGGGAATGACCACCTGGTCACTGATCATTATAGGAGAAGTGTTCAGGAAGTCAACAGGACTGGAGCCTCTTTATGCGTGGAATCCTCAAGTCCCGCCCTCCCTTTGGCGATTGACATCCCTCACAAGTTCTTTTAGACATGACATTCCGGGGCTGTTATTTGCAGGATTCTTTTCTTGGAGCTCTATACTTCAAATTGCAATCGGGGGAGTAAGATGGAAAAACCCGTTGAAAACTACTGGCAGAAGCGTCTGGCGGAGGTGAAGGAAGCTCTCGAGGGGAACAACTTCGAGGTTTTTATTGCCGAAAGTGTGTCTGAGGCTGTGAAGATCGTCCTCGAAGAGGTCCTTCCCAAGCTGGGGGCAAAGAGTGTTTCGTGGGGAGGTTCCATGACTTTTCCCGCCACGGGTCTCTACGAGGTTCTGAAGAAGAGTGCGGACATGGAGGTATTGGATACCTACGACCGCAGCCTCCCGCCAGAGATGATGATCGAGCGTCGCAGGCAGGCGCTGCTTGTGGATTTGTTCATTACTGGAACCAACGCCGTAACTGAGACCGGCAAACTCGTCAATCTGGACATGATCGGTAATCGGGTTGCCGGGATCACGTTCGGACCCAGGCACGTGATCATCCTGGTCGGGCGCAATAAAATCGTCCCGGAACTGGAGGATGC
This sequence comes from Deltaproteobacteria bacterium, assembly GCA_012517775.1. GTDB lineage: Bacteria > Desulfobacterota > Syntrophobacteria > Syntrophobacterales > Syntrophobacteraceae > JAAYUJ01. The sequence continues at coordinate 8,057 of JAAYUJ010000218.1, read as the reverse complement.
CATGTTTCGCATCAAGAATTACGCGGCGCCAATAAATTCCATGAGACTGGACAAGAAGACACCGTGTGCAGCCACTTCCTTCTGTGAGGAGTGCAAGAGCCCCGACAGGATTTGCAACTACTGGGCAATCACCGAAAAGTCCTATCCCAAAGGACGCATCAAGATCGTGCTCATCAATGAGGATCTCGGCCTCTGAGGCGGTGTTCGGCAGGCCACCATCGATTACGCATTGGCGGATCATTTCATGATGTCCACAATAGGCTGAGGGACGAAAAGGAGCCCGCAGACATTGCCGGTTCAGCACTATACCGTTCGCGAAAGCACCAGGGCCAGAAGGGTCATCCTGCGCATCCTCCCTCATGGCCGGCTGGAGGTTGTCATTCCGGCGGGATTTTCCCGAAGGAGAATACCGGAGATTGTGAGGGAGCATTCCGGATGGATTCAGCAGACTCTGGAAAAGATGAAATCAAGGAGCGGAGGATTTCCAGACGGCTCGTCATCAATCCCTGACATGATACACCTTCGTGCGGTGAATTTGCATTACCCGGTACGGTTTACCCAGACATGCGACGGAACGGTCAAGTTGACGCAAACCGGGGATCATGGACTGGAGCTCGTGGGAAACAGCGGCGAAATAGAGGCAGGCATCCAGCTTCTTAGACGCTGGCTCCGCCACCAGGGTCGGCTTCACCTTATTCCTTGGCTCCATGGTGTGGCGGAGGAGTTGGGACTGAGCTTCACGAAGGCCCGGATTCTCCACCAGAAGAGCAGATGGGGCAGCTGTTCCGGCAAGGGGACCATCAGTCTGAATCAGGACCTTCTCTTTCTGCCCCCGGAGTTGGTTCGCTACATTCTGGTCCATGAGCTTTGTCATACATTACACCTCAATCACTCCAGGGAATTCTGGGCACATGTGGCTGTCCATGAGCCGGATTTCAAATCATTGGATGCACAGGTGAACAGAGCGCGAGCGTTCGTTCCACAATGGGCGGGGAAATGCTGAGAAGCTGGTTTCAGCCTCGATAACCGGCCGGGCCTCCCGACAATCTTGGCGGATGCCTGCCCAGCATGAATATGTTAGTTTTTCTTGCCATGAGGAGCACCCCCTTCAGGGTCGCGATTTTTACTTCTGGACAGGCTTTCATGGATTCCAATCCCCGTGGTCACATGAAACTGCGTCGATGTGAGGGCTGATGGGAAGCAAGGGGAGGCAAACATGCAGTCCCCCGCATCAAGGCGAGCACGATTTGGACGCCCCTAGTGACGAGCCAGTGGATTCAAGAGCAGGGAGATGACAGGAATGAGCAAATACTACCTCTTTCAAGATGCCAAGAACTGTATTGGTTGTCAGAGCTGTGAAGTTGCATGCAAGACCAACAAGAATCTGCCTGTAGGGCCGAAGATCTGCCAGATCATCAAGACGGAGCCTAGGTTCATCGGGAATTTGCCGAAAGCCTCCTACACTTTTATGCCCTGCTTCCATTGCGAGAACCCCTGGTGCGTGGCGGCCTGTCCCACGGGGGCCATGCAGAAAAGGGAGAAGGACGGCATCGTTTTTGTGGATCAGAGCCTTTGTGTCGGGTGCAAAGCCTGCATGTCCGCCTGTCCATGGGGAGCACCGCAGTGGAACCCGAAGACAGGAAGGGTGGTCAAGTGCGATTACTGTATGGACCGAATTGATGAGGGATTGAAGCCGGCCTGCGTGACAATCTGCACGACACACTGCCTTTACTTCGGGACGCCGGAGACGATCCCACAAATCAGGCGCGAACGGTATGCCAGGGGCATGAGCGCCATGGACGAGGCGCGAACATAAATTTTGCGATATATGGTGGCAAAAGGGAAGGACTCATGGCGAATCCCATTTGCGAGGTCAGTAATACTCTCAGATTCCTGTCCGAAAGGATCTCCTCCGGGGGGCTCTCTCATCCTCGAAGCAGACATTGGACTGAAGAGCTCCTGAAGCTCATGGGTGATGTAGCATGGGGACGGGGTGGCCCGGAGCACTGGAACGTCATGGAGCACCTGGGCCGACAGATGGCCGAAGAAGGCCCGGATGAAGCCTGTGTGGAAATCGGCCGAAAGGTCCTTGCGGCGTTGTCTGATCATAAAGAGGCGTTTATCAGCCACATTGAGACGCACATCTGCCCTACGGGCGAGTGCGTCAAACTGGCGCCTGCACCCTGTCAGATGGCATGCCCCGCAGGAATTGATGTTCCCAGCTATCTCACCCTCATTGGGCTGGGGCGCGATGCGGAAGCCATCGAACTCATCCGCGAAGACAATCCCTTTCCATGGGTCTGCGGCCTGGTTTGCACGAACCCGTGCGAGTTCATGTGTGTCCGGGGGCGGATGGATGATCCTATTGCCATCAAGTATCTGAAAGGTTTTGCGGCAGAGAGGGCCATGTCGGAAATGCGGTATCGAAATCCCGAACCGGCTCCCGACAATGGGAAGAAAGTCTGCATCATCGGGGCCGGCCCGGCAGGAATGACTGCCGCTTATTACCTGGCTTTAAAAGGGTACCGGGTGACTATCATCGAAGCCCTTCCGGTGCCGGGAGGGATGATGATGGTGGGGATCCCCCGGTATCGTCTCCCACGGGAGGTCATCGACCGGGAAAGCGGGATGATCGAGAGCCTGGGCGTGGAGTTTCGTTACAACACGCGACTGGGGAAGGATGTCTCCCTTGAACAGCTGAGGGAGGAAGGTTTTGATGCCTTCCTGGTCGCCCTGGGCGCACATAGTGCCTATAAGCTGCTTATTCCGGGGGAAGATGACTTTCCGCAGGTTATCAACGCCATCGATTTTCTCAGGCGGGTATCCCTTGGGGACCGGCACATGCCGGGTCGAAGGGTCGTTATTGTGGGGGGTGGCAACGTGGCCATCGATGCGGCCCGCACGTGTATTCGGCTGGGATGTGAAGATGTGACCATCGCTTATCGGAGGACTCGTTCCGAAATGCCTGCCCATGAAGAAGAGGTCGTCCAGGCCGAAGAAGAAGGAGTCCGCTTCTCGTTTCTGACGGTGCCCAAGGAAATCAGGGGCTCAGATGGGCGGGTGACAGCCCTTCAATGTCTACGGGCGGAATTGGGGCAACCAGACGAAAAGGGCAGAAGGCGGCCTGTCCCCGTCAAGGACAGTGACCATCTCCTGAGGGTGGATGCCGTCATTTCAGCCATCGGGCAGGTGGTGGACAGCACCGGTCTGACGACCCTGGAGAATCTCAAGTGGTCCAAGCGCAGCACCATTTCGGTGAACACGGTGACCATGGAGACTTCGGTGGAGGGTGTTTTCGCGGCAGGAGACGTGGTCACGGGACCCGCGACGGTCGTGGAGGCCATCGGAGGGGGGAAGAAGGCTGCAGAGGCGATCGACCGCTATCTGCAGGGGATTCCGCAACCGAAAATGCCACAAGTTCCGGTCCGCCGTCGAAGGCTCGAATGCCTGGAAGTTCCCGCCTCCACCAAGATGATTCTGCAAAGGCCGCACATGTCCCTCCTCAACACCGACCGCAGGCGCATCACTTTCCAGCAGGTTGAACTGGGTTATCTCGAGAATGCCGTGAGAGAAGAAGCTCGACGCTGTCTCCGTTGCGACATCTGTCGACGTTGTGGTCTCTGTGTGGAAATCTGTCGCGATAAAATGGGCATCGATGCGTTGCAGCTTGGATACCTGGATTTCGACCGTCCTTCACCCACAGACTTCAGAACAACCGCTGAGCGCTGCATTGCCTGCGGGGCCTGTGCCGCCAACTGCCCCAATGAAGCCATTGTGATCAAGGATCAAGATGGTCAGAGGTGCCTGTCCTTGTGCGGAACGTTTCTCATTCGCCTCAATCTCGAATACTGCGAAAAATGCGGTGCGGTACTCGGCCCTGCCCGCTACCATGACTACATCGCCAAGCGGACCCAGGTGGTGACACCGTTCGTTCAAGGGCATGCACTGTGCGTCCGGTGCGCCAGAAAAATGGCGGCGGAACGGCACACCGACATATTGCAGGCTTAACAGGGATGATCTCCCGAAGAGGAGGAAAGCGATGGCATTTCGAAGAGGCCAGAAGGTGGAGGTCTACAGGAAGTCGGACGATGAAAGCTGGGAGGATTATATGAACCATTTCATCGGATTCCATGGCATTGTGACGGATCCTGACACGGCCAAAAACGACCCGGGCGCCCTCATCGAAGTCAGCCTGAACGAGAAGGGAACTCATCGGTTGCCTCAAGACTGTCTGCGCATCTTGGAGGGTCAATCTTCCTGAGCCGGTGCGTTCTTCCATCGCTGAGGGTCTACAACGGAGGTTGCTTCATGCCAACAATAACCGTCGATGGTCGTGAACTGGAGGTACAAGGGAAAACTTTCGTCCTCGAGGTTCTCCGGGCAAACGGCATCAAGGTTCCCACCCTCTGCTATCATCCTGCCCTGAAGCCTTCCGGTTCGTGCAAACTTTGCGCGGTGGAAGTGGTTTTGGGCTCGGGTCGATCTGCAACTCTGCTTTCCTGCGTGCTGAAAGTCAAGGACGGCATGAGCATCAGGACCCAGGGTGAAGCTGTTGAAAGAGCCAGATCCAGGGCTTTCAGGAACCTGCTGCAAATGGCTCCGCTGGCTCCCGTCATTCGTGAGCTCGCCGCTGAGTATGGAATAGACCTGGGGCCGCTCCCCGACGGGTGTATCCGATGCAGTCTTTGCATACGGGTCTGTGGGGAGATCGTCGGTGTGGGTGCGCTGAAAATGGAAAAGAGGGAGGAGAAGAGTTTTGTGGTGCCGATTGCAGGGCTCTGTATCGGTTGCGGCACCTGTGCCAACATCTGCCCGACAGGGGCCGTCAGGCAGGAAGAAAAGGACGGTGTGAGAACCATCCTCATTCGCAATGAGATCATCGGAAGGCACATTCTGGAAAAATGCGAGGCGTGCGGGAAGCTCTTCGCCACCCGGAAATTTCTCCTTCACGTCCGGGAGCGAATGGCTCCGCATCCGGATGTGAAGGAGCATCACCTTTATTGTCCCACCTGCGCCAAATTGTTTTCGGATCGTGTCAAAGCCTCTTCCAAAGTCAGGCCTCTTTGAGACTCCATCAAATTGGTTTGCGACCTCTCGCACTTGGACTCACTCGCAGGGGTCTCCGCGGCCGCTTTCGGCGAGCTTGGATAAGGCTTCGGTGCCTCAAGGACCGGTTATTTCCGACGGGCGTCGGTGCAGCCGGAGAATCATCGCGTCTCCTGTCAAGGCCGTACCCCCGTTTTTGCCTAAATGTCCGGAGGAGATAAGGGATGCAGGCTCTTGCCGGAATGACGCAATAGAGGAAGGGCGCTTCTTGCATCGCCCCATTTTGAGAAGCTGATTATCCGTTGGTGACGGGTTATCGAACCACATGATAAGAGAGCCTTTCCGCTGGAGGCTCACTGTTGTGCCGCTTTCTTGATTGTCACCAGGGTACAATCGAGAGCCGGGCTCCCTCCTACCCTGTCGGAGAGATTTTCCTGGAGAAGTGCGTCATTGGTTCCCCTCATGTAACTGCGGGTCTGTAATGGAACCGTTTTCCCAAAGCCGTGAAGCATGAAAACCGCTTCAGGGTGAATGCAGTCCGTGACCTTCGCCCTGATCCTTGCATTGGCCTGAGGTGAAGTGATTTCGACGTAATCCCTGTCTTGGATGCCCAATCGGGCGGCAGCCGCAGAGTTGATCCACAGCTCGTTTTCGGGAACAAGTTCGTTCAGATAAGGGTTGTTTTGTGTGGATACATGGGTGTGCGCCGCACACCTTCCCACCGTGAGTCGAAAAGAACCATCCTCGGGGGATGCTACCGGCTCATAAGGGGGAAAGGACGGGATACCCGCATTCTCAAGCAGTGAACTCACCAGTTCGATCCTGCCGGAAGGGGTCTTGAGCTGGATGCCGTTCTCTCTATCCCATAGCAGAGATTTGTCTGTGAGTGCGACAAAGCCTTTGGCGGCAAAGTCCTCGACCTTGACTCCCGTTTCGGCCAGCTGAAATGCCCAGATGTCCTCAATAGTTTCATACGGAAGGTAGCGACCGATGCCGAGGCGGTTTGCGAGTTCCTTGAGGATGAGCCAGGCCGGTTTTGTGTCATACCGCGCTGGAACGGCCTGTTTCCTGATGAAGAGTTGAGGCTTGAGGCCCGAGGCGACCTGAATGGAATCCGATCTCTCCAGGTAGATGGACTCAGGAAGCACTACATCGGAATACCAGGCGAATTCACTGAAGTTCACTTCAATGGCGACAATGAGATCGAGCCTGTCGAGTGCCCTTCGCGTAATCTCCGTGCCGGGAATGGAAAGGAGCGGTTCGAAGCGGTTCGCTATCAGGGCCCTGATGGGGTAGGGATCTTCATTGATTATGGCCTCCGCCAGCATCTGCGGGTTTCCGTGAGATGAATCCGCTACGGGAAACCGGTCTTTGCCCGAGCCGTCGAAACGGGGATCGGTTATATTTGGGAACTCCTGATTGGCATACTTGCCGATGTCGCTGCGGCCCGCCGCTTTAGGACCCTTTTTGAAAAAGAGCCCTCCCTGCGTCTCGATGCTGCCCATTAGGGCATTCAAAATGATGATGGAACGGCGTAGATAGATTTCATCCGTATGGTGAGACCCTCGGTAGCCGTAATGGAAAACGACGGAAGGCTTTGCTTCGGAGATCTCCCTGGCAAAGGAGGCGATTTCGTTGGCGGGAATGCCCGTTTCTCTCTCCGCCCAATCGGGGGAATAGTGCTCAACGAATGCCTGGAGCTCACTCAAACCCGTGACCCAGCGTTTCACGTAATCTACATCGTAGAGCCTCTCTTTGAGTATGACGTGCATCAGGGCGTAGTTCAGAGCAAGATCGGTCCCGGGTCTGATCATCCAGTATCGGTTGGCTTTTGTTGCGGTGACTGTTACCCTCGGATCAATGTAAGTGAGCCTGGCTCCCTTCTCCATTGCCTTCAGGAGGTTGTTGATGGCTTTGACTTCCAGTGCTTCGAAAATGTTCCTTCCATACATGACGATGTGGCGGGTATTGGCGTAATCAATGCCCACCTGGGAGTCGTCGTAACCGGTCAAGCTGCGAAAGGCCGTATTGACCGACCCCTTGCAAAGGGCGTCGTGGGTGAAGTGATTCGGGGAACCAAGAGCCTTCATAAAAGTCTTGCTGATATGGGTGTTCAGATTGGTTCGCTCTCCAAAGAGGACGCTTCGGGCTCCATCGCGGGAAATGATCTCCTTCAGCTTCCCAGCTACGAAATCGAGTGCTTCATCCCATCCGGCCCGCTTCCATTGTCCCGAACCCCGGGGACCGGTCTGAATCATGGGATATTGGAGTCTCTCAGTATCGTTCAGCAGTGCGAGTCCGGCCGATCCCCTGGGACAGAGGGCCCCTTCGATGCCGGGCACATTTGGATTTCCCTCGATCCATTTGACCTCACCATTCCTTACACTCACCTTGATCGGGCACCTCACGGAGCACATGAAACACAAGCTGTAAACTTCTCTATCCATTCGGACTTCCTTTCATCTGGAAATGACTTCCAAGACTCATCAATCCCGTCTTCACACAGCTCCAACAATGATCGATTCCACCTGGTGGGGTGACCTTGCTCATCATGCAGGCAAGAGCCGCAATCCGGGGAAGCGGCGCATCCGTGACATGGAGACCGATCCACCATGTCACGGACAAAAGAGTCGAGGGCAGAGATACTCTTACTATGGCAATACACTTAAAGGAAATGTCAAAGCCTCGAGCGACAGCCTTCCTGTCAGTAGAGTCCGAGCAAATTCCCAGCAAGAATGAGCAAACCAGCCACAGCCACCCGCTTCACCACGATGGGGCTCACCCTTTTTGCAATTTGGGGGGCGATGTATCCGCCCAGGATGGCTGCAGGAAACATGACCAGAAAGAACACCAGGTCGAAATTCCCAAACTGGAAGTGCCGCACAGACCCTACCACGGTATTGAAGAAAATGGCCAGAAGTGAGCTCCCCACAACCACGTACATGGGAAGGCCCAACCCCACGGTCATGAGGGGGACCATGAAAGGTCCGCCGCCAAACCCGAACATGGAG
>JAAYUJ010000217.1 GCA_012517775.1 Deltaproteobacteria bacterium | reverse complement strand
GGCGGGGGACCTGTTGAAGGCCTTGAGCCTCCGTGATGAGATACGGCCGGCCCTGGTCGCCGGGAGTGTCCTGGCGGAAAGGGCACTGGACGTTCTAACGCTTTCTCTGTTTGCGCTCGCCGGCGGCCTGCTGTTCCGGGAGTTCCACATTGCTTCGATGGCCGCCGCGGTGACGGGGGCGATGCTCTGCGTGCTTCTGGTTGCCCGGTTCGGCATACGATTGCCCGTGGGCCACAAGTTCCACCAGACCGTCCAGGATCTATTCCAGTCTTTGAAGCGGATTGCATCCCGGCCCGGCCCGTGCGCGGCCATTCTTGCCCTGACGGCCGCCAACTGGGCGGCTTCCATCGTTCAGACCAAGATCCTCTTTGACGCAGTAGGTGCTTCCGTTCCCCTGGGATTTACAGCTGCCGCGCTACCTATCGCGATTTTTGCCGGGCTGCTGCCGATTACTTTAGGGGGGATGGCCACCCGGGACAGCGCCATGGTGGTCCTGTTTTCCGCATTTGCGACATCTTCCCAGTCGCTTGCAGTCGGCCTTCTATATTCCTTTTTCGGCTACTGGCTGCTTGCCGTCCTGGGCATACCGTATGTCAAAAAGGCCCTGCACCTGTGAGCCGCCGCCTGCAACGCCGGTCGGATAGGGGGTGAGCCATGCGGGACCGCCCATTCATAAGAGAGATCATTGTCGTCTTGCTGCTCTCCGCTGCCGCGCTCCTGGTGCACGGTTATCATCTGGGCATCGAGGATGAGGCCATCTACCTTCCTGCGATCAAGCAGCACCTGGACCCCGGCCTCTACCGGTTCAACACCCTGTTTTTCGAGGCGCAGACGAAATTCACCCTTTACGACGAAACGATTGCGATCCTGGTGCGGGCGACCAGCGTGCCGGTAGAGTTCGTGCTATTCGGGCTCCATTTCCTGACCATCTTTCTGGTCCTGCTCGGCTGCTTCCTCATAAGCCGCGAATGCTTCCGGGACCGGTGCGCACAATGGGCGTCGGTAGCCCTGGTCGCCGCGCTGCTGACCATTCCCGTGACAGGTACAGCCCTCTACATCCTGGATCAGCACCTCCACCCCAGGTCTCTTTCCACCGCAGCCACCCTGTTCGTCATCGTCTGTGTGCTCAAGAGACGCTATGTGTCGGCAGCCCTCATCTCGCTCGCCGGAGTCGCGGTCCACCCGCAGATGATGTTCTACGGGCTGATGTTCGCGGTTTTCCTGGCGGTAAAGCCTTCTTCCGGCGCGGCCCGGGCAGACTTCGCAGGGCCGGCGGCCCCGGGTATCGGATACGGGATGAGTCCAGAAACGTGGGACCGGATCGTCTCCACGCGCACACACCATTACCCTCTCAAGTGGCCGTGGTACGAGTGGCTGGGCATACTGGGGCCCCTGGCCTTTCTTTGTTGGTTCGGCAATCTTTGGTCGACGGGCGGTTCACCTGCCTTTGCCCGGATGTGCAGGCGGCTCGCCGCCTTCGGAGTGTTGAACGTGCTCGCCGCCATGGCACTCACCGGCGGCCCGTATTTTCAAGGACTTGCCAATCTCCAGCCGATGCGCAGCTACCAACTCCTCTATTTGTTATTCTTTCTCATGGCAGGCGGCCTCATCGGCGAGTGGGTACTCAAAAACAAGCCGATTCGTTGGGCGATCCTTTTCCTTCCAATGTGTTTGGGCATGTTCCTGGCACAGCGTTCCGAATTCCCCGCCAGCCCACATATAGAACTGCCCGGTACCGCATCCGGCAATCCATGGCTTCAAACTTTCGACTGGATTCGCCGCAACACACCCCAAGACGCCTACTTCGCCCTCGACCCCTATTACATGAGGAGTCCGGGTGCGGACTACCACGGCTTCCGGGCCCTTGCCGAACGGAGCTCCATGGCCGATTTCACCAAGGATGTCGCTGTGGTGGCCCTCTCTGTTACCGCCGTAAAGATTAAGGCTGCAGGCATCGCGCAATCCGAGCTTCCCAAGGTGTGGATGGATCACATGAACGCACTCGATGGGTGGAAGAATTTCACACTGGAGGATTTCAAGAGACTAAAGGAAAGGTTTGGAGTGAGCTGGGTGGTGCTGGAGAACTCCTGCCCCAATGGCATGCCATGTCCCTATGAAAACGGCCGGCTTAGAGTGTGCCGAATACCATGAGGGCGAGGTGCTTCTGAATTGTACCGGTGAATCTCGCATTGCAGGCAAACGACAGGCTCGTCGTTGTTGAAACCAATACCATCCCGAAGGGTACCCTTTGTCCTCAGTGATCACCTCGCATACCTTATAGAAATGCTCTGCAAGCAGGGATTCCACTTCCTCCGCCGAAATGCCCCATGTGCACCTGCGCCACGGGCGCGGCGGCCATGCGTAGAGCATGAACCACCCCCCCGGACCTCGTTAATCGAGCCAGGCCGCATGCGTAGCTGGGCCTTTCCTTCCTGCTGAGCACAAACAGACAGCCTATATCCAGCACGTAGTCATACGGACCCGTCAACATTCGCAGGTCGCTGACGTCGGCGGCATGAAAGGATATCTCCAAACCAGCAGCCTCAGCCTTGCGGCGTGTAGTGCTGATAGCCCTTGCTGTTGCAAAATCGACCCTCGTGACCTCCCAGCCATGACGAGAGAGAGCGATTGCACTGGTGTCGGTGCCAAATCACAAATCCAGCGCCTTATTAGGGGTTGTGCGGGCGATGAATTCCATCACCTCTGGCGGGTTGATCTGTCTATCCCACGGGGTCTTCCCCCTCAAATACCACCACTGGAATCCCAGGCGGCTTCGTCTGAGCCGCTCCTTCCATACACTCCCCAAACCATGTCTCCAGCTCTGTCTAACATGCAAGACCCGCGCGTTCGTACCATGACATATGGGAAGAGAAGATCCCGGCAATCCGTTTCACTTCTTCCCGGTTCATAACACGAGGCTGCTCAAGGAGGAATTCCGTGAAAGATGCACCGGGGGTTATGGTTATGCCTTGCACAGGTTTGCGGACTCCGACGAAAGCCTTGGTGAAGCAGAGGACCGGTCTGACCTTCCATTCCTTGGATGTCTGGTTATAGAGGAATCGGCCGAGATCCCCAGTTGGCGTCCATATCCCGTTCAGGAAGTCCTTCTCCGGGGTGTTGCCGTTGAGCAACAGACGGCCTCCAACAGACGATATTCTTCCTACGCAACTCTTGATTTCGATCAGGAAGACTCCACCCGGCCCCACCACAACTGCGTGATCTCTGTTGAACCCTTCGAAGTCCAGATCATAGAAGCCATGGTATTCTTCCGGCAGATCCTCCAGGCAGCGGGCCGCATCTCTCTCGGCCAAAGCGCCCCGGGCGGCGTTCTTAGCTCTCTGGATCAAGCGACGGGATCTTTGCTCCAGATATTGCCAACCGATCCGGACTGTCATGAAAACCAGAAAAACCAGTGGGAGACCAAGTTTTACCATCGGGTTGAGGTTGGTCAGTATGATCAGACCGCAAACGAGGGAGCCACCCCAAAGGATACATGCATTCAAGTACCGTCTGGTAGCCACATCCTTCAAGCTCTTATCGGCTCTTCCATGGTCCATGATCATGAGCAACCTCCATTCTCTTGCCGGATTTGAACAGTGTGTACGAACCAAATGATTTCTGTAATTCGTATCGGCACCGCTCAACAGGAGCTTGAATTCAGTCTCATGATCGTGATGGCCACGATATCTCTCAGCTTTCATCGGATTAGTGGGGTGTCACCGAACTGCTGAGTGAATGGACTCGTCTCGCAAAACGCGCACCCAATCTGAAATGGCGGTTGCTTTTTGCCTGTGTCGGTGTTCTCCCCAAAGCAAGCAACTCATCGGAGCGTAGTCTATTCAGGATGGTTTGTGCCATCAACCGGGGGGAAAGACACCTCATCCCCGACCAGGATTTTGTCCGGATCCTTGATGTGTCGGTTGTGCTGAAGGAGGATCGCGATGATCTGAGGTGCAGAATACCCATAAACCTCTCTGGCCAGTTGAGAGAGCGTTTCCCCTTTCCTGACGGTCTTTCTCACGCCCCTCTTAGCGGGGTTGGTAGTGCTGCTGTTCATGGGGTCGGCAGACGGAATGGGAGCCCCCCCCGATGTTTCTGGAGAGCGGGTGTTGATCGCGGCAGGGGAGGTGATTTCGGGAGGTGCGACGAGGGGATTGGAACCTCCGTTATTTGTGACTAACGATACCGTTTTCGGGGGTTCATTGGTTTCACGGCCTGATTTTTCTTCATGCCGGCCTTGAGTCGAGCTTCCAGCAAGGTCCCCTTTTGTTGAGACATCGCCCGGCGACGTCGCAATTGTCATCTGACTGTCCAGGGTGTCATTGCCCGGAGAGACCTGCGGGAGACTGTCATTTGCACCTTTTCCATTGAGAACAGTCGATGTTCTGGATTGTGGAGCAACTTCCACCCTCTTTTTGTCCGACAGCGTCTTCACATATGAAATGAGAAAATAGAAAGGAATCACCAGCAAGACCAGCGACAGGGCCGCCCCCCACCTCAGGAAATGACGCGGTATATGTCTGACCCTCAGATCAGAGACTACTTCTTTGACGATTCTTGGTCCGACCAGCTTTTTTTGATAACCGAAACCCGTAATGAGCGCGTTGTCACAGATAATGTTCAACAGCCTGGGGATCCCCTTGGACTCCTTGATAATTTTGGCGACTGCCCGTTTGGCGAATATTCTGTCAATGTCCCCACCACCCTTTCTGATGCGGTGCTTGATGTATTCCATGCTTTCCTTTGGTGAAAGTGGCGGGATGTCGGAACGAATCGCGATCCTTTGCTTCAACTGCCGCAATACCGGCAGATTCAGCAACCTCGCCAGTTCCGGCTGGCCGACCAAAACGATCTGGATGAGCTTATCCTTGGATGTCTCTAAATTCGATAACATCCTGAGATTCTCGAGGGTCTCGACAGGCAGGTTCTGTGCCTCATCGATCAAAAGGACAAAGTTGTGGTTCTGGCGATAACCTTCAATGAGGAGATGATGGAGCCCGTTTACCATCTCGAACACCTCGTCTGTTTCACAGGGAGCATCCAGTTCGTAATAGATCATCCGCAGGAGTTCTCGAAACGTCAACTTGGCATTGAGTATGTAAATGGTCTTCAGGTTTTTCTGCTTGACCTGTTCGAGATAAGACCGGAGTACAGTTGTTTTTCCGACACCCACCTCACCCGTGATGGCGATGAAGCCCTTCCGCTGCTCAATGCCGTAAATAATAGAGGCCAATGCCTCTTTATGCCCGGAGCTCAAATACAGAAATTCCGGGTCCGGAGTGATGTGAAATGGTTCCTTTTTCAGGCGGTAATACTGAAGATACATGCGGCTCTCATGAAAGTGCATCGCTGCCCTGTAATTTTGCAGGGCAGGCGCTCATTGGACGCTGTGAGGTGCTGAAGCTCCGGCAGTGAATGAGGAAGGAGAGCTTCGACTCTCTTCCTGTTTACCAAAACCCAGAATAAACAAAAACATCGATTCCGCGACGAATATCCCGTTGTACGCCGTGGGATGAACACTCTGTGCCAATGTGACTGAGACACCTTCCCGATGATAAATTAGTGTCGAGGGTGGGGGAAGAGACAGCCATGAGAAAGGTGACCTGGATGAAAGAAGGCCTGCTGAATGGGGGCACCACTATGGCAAAGAATAAAAAGAATAAGTGGAATAAATAATAATATCAAGTAAACAAGCTACGGTGCATCAGTTGGGCTTGCAGTTCCCTCGCGGACCAACCGTACAGGTGCCCAAAGAGATCTTGAGACAACAACGGAACTGCTGCGAAATGGAAGGCAAGTAACACGCAAAGCACTGCGCCAGAAGAAAACGGCTCAAGGAATGCCCCCTAAGCTACTGATTTTCCTTGGTAGTCCCAACGGGGTTCGAACCCGTGTCTTCGGCGTGAGAGGCCGATATCCTAGGCCACTAGACGATGGGACCAAAATGGCTGGGGGACTAGGATTCGAACCTAGGTAGGCAG
>JAAYUJ010000216.1 GCA_012517775.1 Deltaproteobacteria bacterium | reverse complement strand
ATGCCAATGGAGAAACTGCTCGAGAGCGAGAAAGCTGGCGAAGCCGGTCAGAAGCCACACGCCCCCCTCGATAGGGCTGAGGGCCGCAAAACCGCTGGGAAACATATGGAAAACGGCCCCACCAAGCAGGGTACCTGCCGCAAGGGAGACCAGAGGAAGAATCAGATGTTCCAGGGTGGCTGGTCGCAGCACTATGGTCAGACTGCCCACGAGAGCGATCGCGCTCATGAGCAAACCGCCCAGAATGATCCATCCGAAAGTGTCCATACTTGGTCCCTTGTGCTCCTCAGCAACGCACGTCCTCTTGATCTGGGGGCAAAATCTTCAGCTTCTTGCGCGGTTTTCTGCGATCCTGGACCATTTCGATGGGTTCTCCGCTGTTCCAGACCCTTTGACATCGAATCCCAGGAGGCGGAGTCTCAGGTCCCGACCATATTGTAAGTGCAGGTATCCCGCTGAACTGGCAATTTCCATTCCATGCGGAAAGCGTATTGGAGATGATCTGCTTGGGCTCCTGTGAATTGCTGGATGATCAGAACACATTGTGGGGAGATGCGGGGACAATTTGAGGCCTTTGAGCAAGAGTTGTGGTGCGAAATGCATCCCCTCAAGCTGCTGAAAGGGTTGTTGAATCAGAACTCGTCTCGTTGTACGTTTTAAAATTTTCATGGCGGAAACTCAATAGATACCTTTCTTGCTTTCAGGCATGCCGTCCCGCCGATCTCCAATTATGGTGGAAATCTTCCCGACCGGGTTGTAGTTTATGTTGTTTGTATGTTTGCATGATCACCAGTGAGGGACGGGCTGGGAGATATTGTGTATCTGAATGTTATGGCCGGGTAATGGCATAAAGATGGGCAGCTGGTGTGAGATGGGATTCAAAGCGACGCATGGACTGCAATCCCGGTTAGATCAAGGAGAAGATTATGGCAACCGAGCAGGTTCTGATTATCGGCGGCGGGGCCCTGGGGCCTAAGGTTGCATGCCGCCTGAAGCGCCTCAGGCCCGATTGGGAAGTAACCGTGGTGGAGCAACAGGAGGAAATTGCCTGTTCCATTTGCGGCATTCCCTATTACATCTCGGGAGATGTGGCGGAAATAAAGGGGCTTATGACCGCCAGTTTTCAAATGGTGCGAAGTCGTGAATTCTTTGAAAATGCGAAAGATGTGCGTATACGAACCAAGACCCGGGCGATCGCTTTGGATCGTCAGTCGAAGCAGGTTCGCGTTCGGCACATGGAGACGGGTGCTGAGGAGACATTATCTTATGACAAACTTGTGCTCGCCACCGGTCGAAGGCCCAGACCACTGGACGCACCAGGCTGCGATCTGCCCGGCGTGATCAGCGCAACCACTCTGAGGCAGGCTGAGGACGTAAAGCAGCGCTTATCTAAAGGAGATGTGGCCAGAGCCGTCATCGTCGGCGCCGGCCCCCGTGGGCTGGAAATGACTGCTGCGGTGAGTGACTTATGGGGCGTGGAGACCGCAGTGGTTGAATCGGGCCCCCAGGTGTTGCCGGATCTCGTGGATTTGCCCGTGGCCCGCATGGTGCAGCAGGAAGTCCAGAGCCGGGGAGTCCAGGTATTTCTGAACGAGTCGGTCAGAGAAATCCTTACCTCCTCGGGAGAACATTCTCTTGAAGTGGTTACCTCAAACCAGCGTTTGCCGGCGGACCTGGTGATCATCGCCCTGGGGGCGGAACCCAGAACGGAATTGGGCCTCTCGGCCGGTCTCGTCGTATCCCCCAGCGGAGGATTGATAGTCAACCAAAGACTGCAAACTTCCGATCCCGCCATCTACGCCGGCGGGGGTTGCATAGAGAATTTTCATCTTCTCACCGGAAAAGCCACTTACTTTTTTGAGCCTTCTCTGGCCCACCGGCAGGGCCGGGTCATCGGCACCAATCTATCTGGAGGTTGCGTGACCTTTCCAGGGGTTATTGGCAGCTTCACTTTGAAAGTCTTTGACCTGGCCGTGGCGGGGGCGGGACTCACCCTGGGGGCTGCCAGGCGGGAGGGCCTCGCGGCGGAGGCAGCACTGGTGGTGCAGCAGGATCATGCCCATTTCTATCCCACCCAGGAACTGATCTATTTGCAGTTGGTAGTGGATCGCAATTCCAAGCGTCTCCTGGGAGCCCAGGGGGTCAGCCCCAACGGTGACGCCCTGGTGGGCCGCATCAACAGCATTGCGGCTCTCCTGCTGCATCGTGGAAGTATTGAGGATCTGGCCAATCTGGAGGTTGCCTATTCACCGCCCTACGCAACGGCACTAGACATTGTGAACACAGTTGCCAACACGGCGGAGAACATCATCACCGGCTTCAATCAGTCCATCAGTGTGGCAGAGTTTCAACACCTGTTCCTTGAAGAAGCCGAAGACGATGTCATCTGCCTGGACGTCAGGGGGGCGGCCAATGCGGCGCCCTTCGTGGCTCTTTTCAAGGAACGTTGGCTCAATATCCCGCAGGAAACCTTGAAACACCGTTTCGATGAGATTCCCCGGGATAAGCGCCTCATTCTGATCTGTAATGCGGGCATGCGCTCTTATGAGGCTTTAAGGCAGTTGCAGACCCGGGGGTTTGATAACGCGGTGGGTTTGCAGGGAGGAGTGGCCGCTCTTAAGAAAGCCGGGATCCTCAATGTGGGGTGATAAAAAAAGCAATCATACCTTCTCAACAAGTAGGTCGGGATTCCAATCCCGACGGCATTTGCACCCAGATGTCGGGTATGGAAACCCGACCTACGAAGGAGCCGTGACCCGGACTTATTTAAAAGTTATAAGCAATCGTAACGATATGCAGGAAATCGTATGGATTCAGACCTGTAGCCAGCTGGTCAGGTCCAATTCCGCCT
This sequence comes from Deltaproteobacteria bacterium, assembly GCA_012517775.1. GTDB lineage: Bacteria > Desulfobacterota > Syntrophobacteria > Syntrophobacterales > Syntrophobacteraceae > JAAYUJ01. Next base: position 542 of record JAAYUJ010000216.1, on the reverse strand, counting down.
ATTGTCTTTTCGGCTTGGACAGGAAGATGCTCTCAAGGGGCGCGTGCCCTCCATGATGGGATAACCGTCATGGCCGGCACAGGAGGGGGGAAGCTATGCCCCCTGTCTCGCCTATTCCATTGCAGCGCTCTGACATGCCTTGTCCAGGCGGGCTTCCACATATCGTATGACGTCCTCATCGTGTTCTTCAACATCGAAGCACATGGCATCTTCGCCCAGGAGCCCTCCTGGCGCAAACTCGCCCCTTTCTTCCGGATCATCTATCATTTCACTGTAGAAACAGACAGATAGCCATCTCGGGTCTTCATCGATCACATCAACCATAACAAAGAGATCTCTTTTCTTCTGGTTTCTGTGAACAGCCCTGAGAGAATAGGTCACGCCAGGGCGGGCAACGAAGTTGAGAGTGACACCGTCCTTATTGTTCAAGTATTCCTTAAAATGCAGGAACACTTCCTTATTTCGTTCGGGTGTATCTTCCCAACCATCGATGAAAAGACTCAGCTCCTGCTCTATTTCTTTCTGGTTCATGATGGATTCCT
>JAAYUJ010000215.1 GCA_012517775.1 Deltaproteobacteria bacterium | reverse complement strand
GCTCTCGCTGTGCGGTTCATCGAGACTCTCTCCAATTACCGAAAGAGCGAGGACATGATCCGCATCGGGGCATACGTGCGGGGAAGCCATCCTCCAACCGATTACGCCATTGACATGATCGACAGGCTCAACGGCTTTCTGAGGCAGCCTACCGAGGATCGCTGCACCATGGCAGAAGCCTTTGCAGCCATGGAGCAGCTTTTTGATTAGCCGCAGAGCACGCAGAGATCACAGAGAAAACAATATGGATTTGAATGAGATCAGCGGGATTATCATCGGGGCTGCCATCACCGTACATCGAGAACTGGGACCCGGACTTCTCGAGACGACCTACGAAACATGTCTTGCCTACGAATTGACTCAGCGCGGCGTCAATGTCGAGAGGCAGAAGGCTTTGCCATTGAAATATCGTGGAGTACACCTTGATTGCGGTTACCGAACTGATCTATTGGTCGAGAACACGGTCATCGTTGAATTAAAATTTGTGGACAGTCTTCAACCAATTCATGAGGCTCAGCTTCTTTCCTACCTGAAGCTTTCAAACCGTCCCCTTCGTCTGTTGATCAATTTCAATGTCAAAGAGCTCAGGCGCGGAATCCGTCGTTTGGTAAACAATCTGAGAGAATGATTCTCTCTGCGATCTCTGCGATCTCTGCGGTAGAAGGGATTTCACATGGCTTTTCGTTTCCGATTCAAGTCACTTCTTCAAAAGCGCGAATATTCTCTTAGAGAGGCACAGAGTGCTTTTGCCTTGGCGCATCGCCGCTGGGAAGAGAGTCGGCAGCGCCTTCAGTCGGCACGGAGCAATTATCACGATTCCTGGCAGGACTGGCAGGAGAAGCAGCACAGGGGAGTGGACGCCAGGTATTGTCGCGAGCACATCCACTTTCTCAAGTCCCTGGAACAGCAGCTGCTATTCCTGGAAAGTGAGCTCAACGAGGCCCGAAAGGAAATGGAAAGGCGCAAGTCCACCATGCTGGACCGGGACAAGGAAGCCAGGATTATGGAGGAGCTTCAGGAAAAGGACAGGCGTTCCTACAAGATTGCCCTCCATCAGAAGGAGCAGAAGCAACTGGATGAGATAGCGGTCTTCAAGGACTTTCGCTGTCGTTCGCTCTAGAAAGAGATGCCCGCAATGGAGAACCAATCGAAGAAAAAATGGATAAAGGCTTCTTTACTTATCATCGCTCTCGCTGTTGGAGTGAAAGTGATTTTCACTTTCGGGCCCTTGTTTTTCAAGGAATCGGTGAAATTATCTCCTCCGGAAGTGCTGGCCGGAGACCAGAAGGAAAAGACGGCTGATCCCGTTCTCGCCAAAGCCGGCAGAGCTCAGGGAACGCAGCCTGCCTCTCCCGCATCCACCATGAGAAATGAACCGGGACAGCAAACCGGCGAGGCCTACGCCTTCATCCAACAGAAGGAAGCGGAACTGAAGCAGAGGGAGGAAGATCTGCGAGCGAAAGAAGAATACCTTTCAAAGATCGAGAAGGAAGTGGAGCAGAAGCTCAAGGAGCTCATTGCCGTTCAGAAGGAGATCCAGGCCTATCGCTCCGAAAGGGAAGAGAATCAGAACGGAAAGGTTCGTTCGCTGGCAAAAATTTACGGAACCATGAAACCCAAAGAGGCCGCCAAGCTTCTGGACAATCTCGACGAAAAGCTTGTCATGAATATCATTTCCACCATGAGCCCCGATGAGGCAGCCGGAATCCTCTCCAATATGGATGTGAAGAAAGCGGCCAAAATATCGGAGGCTTTGAGCAACCGATAAGATACAATCCTCCCAGTCCCCTGCGACGCAAATTCATTTTTCACCATGAAAGATACGAAAAGCACGAAGGGACCCTGGTTTTTCTTCTACTCCCTGTTTTCCCGCTCAACGCGGATTATCGGGATTCGAGATCATTCCAGCCCCCGTGGCCCCCATCAAGAGCATGCAGAGGTGACGTTGACCCGCTGTTTCTTCGTGCTCTTCGTGTCCTTCGTGTCGTGGCCGGCTGCGGCGTGGCAGCGCGCCCAAAAGGGGGTTGATTAAATGGATGAAATGGTGGAATGTACAATCATTCATCCTGTTGCCTCTTTCGATACGGATGAACCGGAACATTGGCAGGAGTCCATTCTGTGCAGAGGCGATTCACGGAAAACGTTCGATGCCTTGGGAGACAAGATGGACAGAGTCCTAATTCTCGAAAATGACCAGACATGGAAAGGGGTTCTTTCCAGAGCGTTATCCCGTAACCTGAGCCTGCATTTTTGGTCCGCCGGTCGCAACCTTTCCGAACGGCTCCAGAAGGAGATCTTTGAAGTCATCATACTGGACATCCAGCCGGATCAACTGGCTGGAAACGATTTCCTCAAGCAGGTCAAGTCGAAGGCGGCGGTCACGCCCATAATCGTGACGAGCGAAACCGGAGAAGCGGAACTCGTGGTCAAAGCCATCCGGGACGGCGCTTTCGACTTCGTGCCAAAACCCTACACGGCGGAAAAGATCAAATTGACTGTGGCCCACGCTCTGGAAAACCGGAGCATGAGAAACGAGATCGACTACCTGAGGCGGGAACAGGACATCATATACGACTGGAATCGCATCGTCTCCAACAGCCCCAACATGAAGAAGGTCATATCCACCATCAAGAAGCTGGCCAACACGGATTCCACTATTCTCATGACGGGGGAGACAGGAACAGGTAAGAGCTTTCTCTCGGGAACAATCCATTTCAACAGCCACCGCAGACAGAAGCCGTTCATCAAGGTGAACTGCGCCAATATCCCCGAGACTCTATTGGAGAGCGAACTATTTGGACACGAAAGAGGAGCGTTCACCGACGCCAACAAGATGCGGGTGGGAAGATTCGAACAGGCGAGCGGGGGAACGGTTTTCCTGGACGAAATCGGCGAACTGAGCATGCCCCTTCAGGCCAAGCTCCTGAGGGTCCTCGAGGAAAGAAGCTTTGAGAGGCTGGGAGGCAATCAGACCATTTATTCCGACATCCGCATCATCGCGGCCACCAACCGCAACGTGGAAGCAATGGTGTCCAGGGGAACGCTGCGGGAAGATCTCTATTATCGCATCAATGTGATCCGCGTTCATCTGCCACCGCTGCGGGAACGCCCGCAGTGCTTCGATCAGATCGCCGAGTATCTCCTGGCCAAGAACTGTCGAAATATCAAAAAACAGATCAAGGGATTTTCACCCGGCGCCCTTCAGATGCTCAGGCAATACTCCTGGCCGGGGAACATACGGGAGCTTTCCAACACCATCGAACGGGCGGTGCTCATGGAGGAAAGCGACATCATCGGGGAAGAGAGCATCTCCCTGCCCCAGCCCATTCCCAGACAGGCCGTGAGCTCGGATGTTACGGCCCCCAGGACAAGTGACCTGAAGGAAAACGAAAGAGACCTCATTCTTGACGCCCTGGAGAAATGCTTGTGGATCCAAAAGGATGCAGCCGATCTCCTGGGGATTAGCCCGAGGGCGCTCAACTACAAAATCCAGAAATTTGCCATCAGTCATCACCGCTGGCGCAAGAACAGGTGAGGCCTTCCCCTTCCGGATTCTCCCCCCCCCCCGCACCTGTTTTCACCACAAAGGGCACGAAGAGCACGAAGGAATGAGTCACCGGCATCGAGGTGATTCCTTTTCTGAACGCTGCTGTAGGCTTTTGCCGACAAGTGCGTCAATGTTTCCAATTCTTTGTGCTCCATGCTCCGTTGCGGTGTTATGTCGTAGCTTCTCAATTAAGTCCAGGCAACGATAGCTTTGCTGGTCGGGTTTCCATACCCGACACCTTGGCGCAAAGACTGTCGGGATTGGAATCCCGACCTGCTTATTGAGAAGGCACGTTCTGTCTGTTTGCCGGTGCCTGGAAAGAAGTCCCGGCCAGAATTACGATTGTGGAATTCAGCTTCCATAGCGGTAATCTTTTCCCTCTCCTCCAAGATCCCAGGAAGGTGAGAGACTCTCTCCAATCCCTTTCCCTGACGGGCCACCGAGGGAAAACTGAGTGATGATTTCCCTCCACTCCATGTGAGTCGCCCCTTAGCAAAGCTCTTTCAAGTCAATCCAGAAAAGGTTTTACGCACTAGGCACCAAATTTGCTTTGTATCCCAATGCCTATTGGATGCTGCTCGCGATAATACCCTGCTGCATGGTTCCAATGGGCTGAATCAAGAGTCGCTTTGTGAGTATAAGATATTGATATATCAAATAAAGAAAACAAGATAACAGGAGCCGATGCGAAGACTCGTGTCTCAGTTCAGGAGACCGGGGTAACTGTAATTCAAAGCCGACCGAAAAAGGCAAACCACTCGAAAGAGTGGGACGCAAATCCACTGGCCTACGTTCCGCACATTCGGAATATGGACGCAGGGTTGCCGGCCGGAGAAAGCTTGGGAAGCTTACCTCCAGCTGGACTTTCCAACAGGTCGATCTGGAGGTGTTCTCATGGCCGATACGCAATTTGTTTATCACAACTCTAAAAAGGTCCGCGCTCCTCTTCTTTCTTTGTCCCTCTTTCTCACCGCAGTTTTAGTTCTTTTGACCTTTAACGTGCCTTGTGCCCACTCGGCCCAGGTGACCTTCGCCTGGGATCCCAGTCCCAGCAATGTGGCGGGGTATAAACTTTACTACGGCACGTCGGACGGTGTCTATCCCAACAGTGTGGACGCGCATACCAACACCACATATCCCCTTGACCTCACGGCCCCCACTCACTATGTCGTCGCCAAAGCCTACGACAACAGTGGCAATGAAAGCGCTCCGTCCAACCAGGTCGTTGCACACTCCATGACAGCCTCGGCGGGAGCAGGCGGAAGCATAACCCCGAGCGGGACGAACTATGTTGGTCAGGGAACGAGCAAAACCTACTCCATAACACCTCTCAGTGGGTACCAGATTGCAGGCGTCCAGGTGGATGGTGAATCGGTAGGTGCCGTGTCATCTTACACTTTCTCGGACATCGCTGCTCCGCACAGCATCTCGGCAACCTTTGCTGCCGTACCCGTCACCCACACCATCACCAGTTCAGCGGGCACCAACGGCTCCATCTCTCCTTCCGGGTCCGTCAGCGTCAATCACGGTGCGAGCCAGACCTACACCATCACCCCCAGCTCAGGCTACAAGGTCGCATCTCTCACGGTGGACGGCTCCGCCGTTGCAGCCGCAACCTCATATACCTTTTCCAATGTAACCGCCGCTCACACCATTGCGGCCACATT
>JAAYUJ010000214.1 GCA_012517775.1 Deltaproteobacteria bacterium | reverse complement strand
GAGGATGGATCTGCAGGAGACGGAAGATGAGCTTCAACCTTCAAGGCCGAATTGAGTCCGGTAAAGGGAAGCGAAGAAGCCACCCGCGTGAACCAGTTCATCGAAACTTCCCTGTTCGACGATTTCCCCCGAGCGCAGCACCAGGATCTTGTCCGCTTCCCTGACGGTGGACAGCCGATGGGCAATGATGAAGGTTGTGCGCCCCACCATGAGGCGATTCAATCCTTCCATGATGGCGGCCTCCGTTTCGGCGTCCACCGATGAAGTGGGTTCGTCGAGGATGAGGATCGGCGCATCCCGCAGGATGGCACGGGCTATCGTGATCCTTTGCCTTTCCCCTTCGGACAGGGTGGCACCCTGTTCACCCACCAGGGTATCATAGCCCTTCGGCAGCTTCATGATGGAATCGTGGATACGCGCAAGGCTTGCAGCGGCAATGATTTCATCATCACTCGCCCTGGGGCGGCCGTAGGCGATGTTTTCCTTGACGGTGACCGGAAAAACCAGGGGAGGCTGAAGCACCATGGATATCTGACTTCGCAGTGACTTGAGCTGGTATTCCCGAAGATCGACCCCGTCCAAAAGGACCCGTCCCTGTTTTGGATCATAAAAGCGGGGAATGAGGCTCACCAGTGTCGACTTGCCGACTCCCGTGGGACCTACTATGGCCACTTTCTGGCCGGATTGAATGCGCACGGAGATACTCTTCAAGACGGGCTGATCTTCCACGTATTGGAAGGACACATCATCCAGCAGGATCTCCCCCTTGGCCCCCTGGTCGGAGAAGAGACGGTTGCCGTCTTTCATGTCCCGCTCGACATCAAGAATTTCAAATACGCGCTGAACTCCGACCTTGGCCGACTGAATGACCCCCCAGGTTTGACTGAGGGTATTGATCGGGGCATAGAGAGAAGCGAGGTAGGCAGTGAAAACGACGATATCGCCGACACTGAGAGTGCTCGAAAGCACGTGCTTGGCCCCGATGTAAATGACAAGCGCCGTTCCGATGGACATCACGCCGTTCACCACGCCGGAATAAAAGGTCTGGAGCGTAAAGAGGCGCAGACTGGCGTCCAGGCTCTCCACGCTGGCCGTCATGAATTTCCTGTGCTCCTCTTCCTCCTTGGTGAAGGCCTGAATGATCCGTATGGCGGAGATGGCTCTCTGCACCACCGAATAGACCTCACTCTCCCGCTCTCTGAAATAGGTTGCCGCTTCGGTGATATGCCTGCTCATGAGAGAGATGATGCCCACCAGGATGGGACAGATGCTGAGTGCCAGCAGAGTCAGCTGCCAGTCCATGCGGATCATGACGAAGAACATCATTGCAAGAAAAGCGACGGCGGTCACCACAGGGAAGACTCCGTTCATGGTGATGGCCTGAATGGAGTAAGTATCGGCAGTGATACGGTAGAGGAGATCGCCCACCTGTCTTCTACTGTGGAAGGCCAGAGACAGACGCTGGAGGTGGCTGTACAGATCGCTTCTGAAGTCGTTCACCATGCGCTGACCGATCCTGATGGTGGTGTAGTTGTTGAGAACGGTCAAGCCGCCCAGAGTCAGGTAGATCAGCACCAAACCGATGCAGGAGAGGATCAGGATCGTCTCTTTGCTGTATGATGCCGCAAAGGCCCATGCTAAAGCCTTCCCGCTCAGCACGTTGTCGATGACTATCTTCAAAGGCCACGGCTTCAGGACTTCGCAGGCACTGATCACAAGAACCTGACAGAGTGCGATGATGAAGGGAACGCGGTATGGCCACAGATATCTGAAAATCTCTCGTCTCATTTCAACAGAACATCCCATGGGGAATCGCAGCAGCAACTGAATTCCCGTAGAACAACGTTCGCGTCCGTCGCGAAACTGGCGCCCGAATTAAAATGCCACGCAAGGGTACACTCAAAGCTCAACTCCCCGAAGTATCATGCAACTCCATGAGAATAGCTCTTCTATCTGAATACCCCCCCGCAATCAACTGAAAACTGGCTGCCTGAAATCAAGTGACGAACCCTGCATTCCACTGCGGGATGGAATCCTGGCCTGTTGCTTTGGACCCGCCGATCTGCTATGTGTTTCTCCTGGGATCACCCGAACAGACACAGCGACTTGCAAGACAGCCTTTTCCTCTGCGGAATGGAGATGCGTCATGCTTCGATGTTTAGGTCTCGTCTCGTTGATCTTTGCACTCACAACAACGGGCTGTGCCACCATGGAGTCACGCAACGGCGAAAGTGGATCCCCTGGGGCCGGACTGGGCAAGGTACTGGGAGGAATTATCGGAAAATCGAGCGAAAAGAAAACTGAACCATCATCTTTCGATGCAACAGCAGGAGGAGTAGCTGGGGAGTCGGTCAGAGACTACATGGATCAGCAGGAAAAGGAGCTTCATCAGACACTGGCACTGTTGGAGGGTACGACGCTCCAGCGAGTCGAGAACAACCTGGCCGTTACATTGCAATCCGACATCTTCTTCGATATGGACTCGTCGGATATCAGGGAAGACACTGCCGGCAAACTGGATCATATTGCCGGGCTGCTCCAGAAGTATTCCCACACCAGAGTGGAAATAGGGGGGTACACTGACAGCACCGGATCAGAGGAGCACAACCTCCAACTGTCCCAACGACGTGCACAGGCAGTCGCCGCGGCGCTCACAACCAAAGGTGTGGCTGCAGAACGCATCACAACCCGCGGCTTCGGGGAATCGGGGCCTGTTGCTTCCAATGCCACGGATACGGGAAGGCAAAAGAACCGCCGGGTGACATTGTTCATTATTCCCAAAGCAATGTGATCCCCACCGATATCACCCGGGAATGGCGCACGGTTATAATTGCGATGTCACGGACAATTCCCCGGATTCAACCCCGGAAGTCCTGCCCTGAAAAGCTCCCACTTTCACCACAGTGCTCACAGAGAGAATGTCAGGATCGAATTCTCGGGGCGTACTGCGCAATCTGCGGCAGGGTCATGCGCTTTTCATCATTCTGGGTGCCCTGAAGGGGTATGCATGGCGGTACCCTCTCAATAAGTTCCGGGTATACCTGCCTTGTAGGTCGGGTTTCCATACCCGACATCCGCGTGCAAACGCTGTCGGGATTGAAATCCCGCCCTGTTCATTGAGAAGGTACTGCTAAAAAGCTGATCCGGCGATACTATCAACAGGCTAGAACCCATCCCCAGTGCGAAAACCGCCTCCTCCGAATCCCTCCGAATCTTCCCCGGATTCGCGGGAACGGCTTCCATGTCTGCCCCAGCCCCCCCCATGGCCTCCGCCACGATGGTGCCGCCCGACTTCCCTCCAGACCATGTCCGAGTTCATAAGGCCCTCCAGCATCCCGCCCAGCAGTGCGCCAAGGGCAAAGTCTCCAGGAAAGGACGAATTGTAGGCGTCATAGCCATTCTGACGATAGCGGCGCCGCAACTCCTCCAGCTCTGCCAAATTCCTTTGCCGCTGCTCCAGAAAATGCTTGAGGGACTGGATCTCCGCTTCGATCTGTACCTGCTGTTGCTGGATCTGCTGCAACTGGCCGACGACGATGTCATCCTCCGGCCGAGGAGTGGCTCGGGCCTGCCGCAGGAGATTGTTGAGCTCCTCATGTTGCAGCGCGGTGATCTGGAGGTCGATGATCTGCCTGGACAATGGGTCCTCTGCTCCGTGGAGAACGGTCTGCTCCTGAAGGAGGTTCCGATGCCGGGCTTCCTCTGCCTCGATTTCAGCGTCAAGCTGCTCGATTTGTTTTTCTATTTCCTGTATTTTCGACTGGAGCTCAACGATGCCATCGGCTTCAGCGGCCTGCTTTTCCATGGCCTCCAGTGCCTGAACTTCCAACTGCGCTGTCTGTTGCGCCTGAGCAGCATGCTCACGAAGCCGGCGGGGCAGTTCTTGAAGCATGTGGTAGTTGGCACGATTCCGCCGAAAGTCGATGAGTTGCGCCACCCAGTCATCGAGGCGTCGAGTGAGCCAGCCCGCTTGATAATCCGGCGTCAGGTAACGCCTGTTCCACAGGTACATGAACAAGCTGTCCGCTTCATAAGGCTTGGTCTTTTCAAGCTCCTCCTTTTCAGCCGTTGACGCTTTTTCGTCCGCATGCCGGGCGACTGCCAAGGCTTGCTGGACCCGTTCCTCCTGAAGGCGGTAATCGGCAGTCTCCGCCATGCGTTTACGGGTCATTTCCAACTGACGCTGCATTGCTTCTCCGGCCTCGTCCCGCCTCTGTTCCAGGTCTTTTCTCTGTTCTTCAAGCTGCCCCTGGCGTGAAATGCTGGCTTTGATCTGTTCCTCCATATCCTCCCGGGCCTGTTTCAGCTTTTCCACCAGAACGAGAATGGCGTGATCGGTTTCCTCCAACCGGGAGACCAACTGCCCAGCCTGGAGGTGATCCAGGCGAAGCCTTGCCAGCTTTCGGTAGCGTTCATTGGTTTCCAGGCGGAGTGCGTCGAGCCGCCGGTTCAGTTCGCCAAGACGCAGTCCGGCCTCTTCGTATTCTGCCCGCACCTGTTGAATATGCTCGTTGATTAATTGCAGGTTTTCTCTTCCACTCATCATGGCTTCGTTCTCTTACCACTGGGTGATTGCACCGCCCATTGTGGGCATCAGATACTGCGGCGTGAGATAGCCACGTTTCTTGACACCGAATCGGTTGTTCTGGATGATGCCGTCATCAAGCTTGTCGCGACGAACCTTCTCGAAAAGGGCGCCGTCAACCCGAAGGCCCCACTCCTCAACGGTGCGCGTCGTGCCGTCCTCCTCGCTGGTTATGGGCACGGACAACCTCTCTCCCTGCGGAGTGACGGCGTATACGATCACATAGTAGTTGCGGATCCCGGCCTTGTTCTGAGGACTCCGCCACACGCCGCTCGGGCTGCCCGGCCTGGACACGATCCGCAGTTCATACTCCTGCACCAGTCTGCCATATAACTCCTGAAGGGCGGCCGAACGGTCGCGGGCGCCCTGGATCTCGCCACTATCGATGGCTGCCAGAGCATCGGCATAAAGCTTCTCCGCTTCGCGACGAGCGGCATCTTCCCGGCTTTCCGCCAACAGGCTTCGGAGTTGGCCGGCGAGTCTTTCTCGGAGCACATCGAGTTGGCTCAAATCGGTCACAGCCGCTTCGGCCCTGGTCAGATGAGCGTTCACCTCACGCAGGAGGCTCTCCCGTTGATCCACCCGTTGCTTGACGGCATCGCCCTGCCCCGCAAGGCTCTCGTCATCGATGCCCAGCTTAAGCGGTAACTTGCCCAAGGCTTGAAGTTTGCTGTCAGCTCCAGCCAGCTGCATGCCGGCCTCCGAAAGAAGGCGTTTAGCCGTAACCCCCGAAGAAGACTGTGGCACCTTCTCTGCGGCGCTCTTCAATGCTTCATTCAGGTTTCGCAGGCGCTGTTCGGCCAAGCGGATCTGATCCTGTTGCCGGCTGATCTGAGTATTGATGTTTCGGGCTGTTTCGGTCCGCTGACGCACTTGAGGTCCCAAAACGGCAAAGCGGTAAATGAGAAAAACCGCAATCAGGAATATGGCCGAAAACCCGGCCGCTTTCGCCAATCGCCTGCGATTGACGTAGAGCCTGGCAAGCCAGAGGGATCCCCTGGGCGGCGGAGGCTGGTAAACGAATCTTTCCTCCCGCAGTGCCGCCACGCCCTCAGCGATGATCTTGTCCGTGACTTCAAGCCCCTGTGAAGCATACATGCGCTTGACCTTGTCAAAGAGAGCCTG
>JAAYUJ010000213.1 GCA_012517775.1 Deltaproteobacteria bacterium | reverse complement strand
GGGCAGAGCAAAATCTTCGAAGAAGTACCCCTGAGTCTGAACGGACTCGCAGATTTGTGCATGGCCTATATCCAGGGTTATGCCTGCACCCGTTTTACGAATCAGCCTTTCAAAGAGCTCAGGGCGACTGGACCAGCCGCCAGCCAAGTTCTCCAGGCAGACGCATATGTCGAGGTCTTGCGCAAATTCCACGAGCGCTTTCATGGCATCGATCGAACGTTCCCACAGTATGCCATTCATGTCGGCACGCCCCAGTCCCATGTGGATTGTCACGTAGCGCCCGTTCAGCCTGGACACGATACGACAGGCTCTCTGGAATACCTCTATTGCTTCACTGGCTTTCACAGGATCAGCATCACCCAGGTCGATTCCATTGAATGCACAGTGATAACGGGTCTCGAGAGGGAGCAGGTCGGAGATTCTCCTGCACAGTGAGGACTCCTCCCTTGCGTCTCTCGGGAGATCCTCCAGTGTGAATGTCCAGTCCACGCCCTCGAAGCCGAGAGAGAGCGCCAATTCGCGCAGCTTCCTGACGTCCGGGATGAAATTGCACAGGGCAAGCTTCGGCTGAGAACGATCAGATTTCATAGGAGATATCCTATCGTCTGAATGGCACTCTTCCAGGTTCTGCAAACCGACTCCTCTCGTTGTTCTGTCCTCCGGATGCACATCCATCACGATGGAAATCGGTAAAGGCGAGGATTCAGGTTTCCAACAAATTAGCATTCGGACAGAAAGGTTCTAAAATAGGAATTATTGATACGTATCGTCAGTGGAATTGACATCCACATCAGTCAGGCAATCGGGATATCGAATCCAAGGCCAAATCCATACCCAACGTATCCTGTGTACACATCCGGAATCTCTCTGATCCTCGTCAGTCTTTCAGGATCGCCGTCATACGCTTGCAGCCATTTTTCTTGTTCCAAAGCGTCCACGATCCGTAACTTCTCAATCAGTCCAGTTAACAACCGCTTTGTAGGTTGGGTTTCCCTATCCGACACCATGGCGCAGAGGCTGTCGGGATTGGAATCCTGACCCACTTGTTGAGAAAGTACCATGATCGCATGGAAGTACTTGAAACAATAGGGAGTTCGTATTAAAATAAATGTAAATTTCTTTCGTCTTTTTTTTTGTCTCATTATTGCTTTGCTCATTGGTTCAGGAGGGGAGATATGAAGATCAAGTACTGCAAGAAGTACGAGAAGTATGTAAGTCAGCAGCACTGTGAGTTCTTCAATGACGGGCCCCGCTGTGAGTACTACAGTAAGAAGTCCTGGAACAGTATCAAGGATCTGCTTCAGGATGAGAGTCGCCCGAAATGGGATGTGAACTCAGTTATCAAACCGTTCAAGTGTCATCTTCTCGGTCGAGAGCACTTTAACCCCATGCACCGGAAGCGGCGGATCGGGAGACACGCTTTCGGTTAACGCGCTTCTCGCACCGGTACATCGCTTCGTGTGCGTATTTCGACTTTTTCCCCTGCTCTCTTTTTCACCGCGTTCGCTTCATCCTCCTGAATCTCTTCCGTTGATGTAAGAACTCTATATGTGCTAAAAACAGTCAAGTCACCCGTAACGAAGATGAATTCACTGTTGTCCCTTCATTTCATCAGCTTGGGTTTCCCGCTGGACGATAGAAACGAGTTGCCGGAATGTTCAAGAAACTACTTGTGGCAAATCGTGGCGAAATCGCTATTCGGATTATGCGATCCGCACAGGAGATGGGAATTCAGACGGTCGCCATCTTTGAAGAAACGGACAAGACCGCTCTCCACATCATGCGTGCCGATGAGGCGATCTGCATCGGGTCAGGGCCTCGCAAGGACTACCTGAATGTCGACCGCATCATTCAGGCGGCGAAGGCCACGGGAGCCGAGGCCATTCATCCGGGTTACGGTTTCCTGGCTGAAAACCCGAATTTCTCCAAGGAATGCACCGAAGCGGGACTCGTTTTTATTGGCCCGCCTTCCCAGGTGATCATGGATATGGGAAGCAAGGTTGTTGCCCGTGAGATCATGGGACGGGCCGGTATTCCTGTCATTCCAGGGACTGGAGTTTTACCGCCGGGTGAGGAAGGGGAGAATGCAGCCATCGAGTTTGCCAAGGTGTGCGACTTTCCCATAATGATCAAAGCCGTTGCTGGAGGAGGCGGGCGTGGAATCCGCATGGCCCAGGGCATGACCGAGTTGTTGCGGGGAATCAACATGGCGCGCTCGGAAGCAAGGATGGCTTTTGGAAATGATGATGTGTACCTGGAAAAAAGCCTTGTACGGCCCCGCCACGTTGAAGTCCAGATTCTGGCGGATGTGCACGGAAACGTGATTCACCTGGGGACCCGGAATTGTTCCATTCAGAGGCGCCATCAGAAAATGATCGAAATCGCCCCGGCCATGCTGCCGACAGCTCTCATGGACGCAATCTGTCAAACGGCCGTGCAGGCTTCGCGGGCATCCAATTATGTCAATGCGGGAACCGTGGAATTCCTGCTGGATCAGGATGACCGGTTCTATTTTCTTGAAGTGAACACCAGGCTTCAGGTGGAGCACACGGTGACGGAGATGATCACGGGGGTGGACATCGTTCGTGAACAGATCCGGATTGCAGCCGGTGAACCGATATCCTTCAAACAGGACGAAATCACTTTTCGGGGAACCTCCATTGAACTGCGCATCACGGCGGAGGATCCAAAGAACAACTTTGCGCCGAGCCCGGGAGTCATGCAGATCTATCAAACCCCTGGAGGCCATGGCACTCGCCTGGACGGTGCTGTGTACCAGGGGTATGAGGTCCCCCGGTACTACGACTCGATGCTGGTTAAGCTGACCGTATACGGTTTCACATGGCGCGAGGCAGTCGATCGCTTGCGCCGCAGCCTGGATGGATTCGTCATTGCCGGGCTCAAGACGACTATTCCTTACTACAAGCAGATCGCACAGGATCCTGATTTCATCGAGCAGCGGTTCGACACGTCGTTCATCGAAACCCATCAGCATCTGCTGGATTATCTGGAACATGTCCCCGAGGTGGAAAAGCTGGCCGCCCTCGTGGCGGAAATCAATGCCCACGGATACAATCCATATGCCGACGTATAGCCGCTTTGCTGACGGATGTTCCCGCCAGGGGGTCTTCTGCCCCTTTTCCTTCCGTGGGTCCTCCATTACAGACCTGAGCTGTTTCAGCGAGGAGCTTTCGATATGGTAGAGTTCAGACCCATTACTCCGCAAATGTCCAAACAGGAAATCTTCCAGATCTTGAGAAGCACACCCGGTTATTTCCTGACCAACAACGAACGGGATGTTTCGCAATCGGACTTCAAATGCCGCATCATGCCGCAGACTACATTGAAGGTGGCGCCATACAGGGATGCCACCCATTATTTCGCTTTCGAAATCGGGGGAGGTGCTTGCGTCCATGTCGACCTCATGCGCAAGCAGATCAATCCATTCGAGAAGCTGCGCCTCATCCGCAAGGCGATGCCCAATACACTGCTCCAGGCGAGTTGCCGTGGCAGAAATCTTTTCGGGTATCGCCCCTATCCGGATAATGTGCTCCGCCTCGCTGTGCAGCTTTTCTCAAAGTACATCGACGTATGGCGTGTCTATGACTTCATGAACCACGTTCCCAACCTCAAGGTGGTGTGTGAGGAAGTGAAGAAGGCTGGGAAGATCCTGATGCCCTGTATCTGTTTCAGCACAGGAGCCGGCCATACCGATGAATTCTACGTGGAAAAGGTGCGGGAGATTCTCTCGACTTTGGGAGATGATATCATCCTCTGTGTCAAGAACCATTCGGCGGTAGGGTCCCCCAAGCGCATATCGGAGCTGATCGGTTCCATACGGCAGGCGTTTCCCGACCTGCTCATGTCGTACCATGGCCACAACACGGATGGGAACGATCTGGCCAGAATGGTTGCCGCAGTTCAGGAGGGGATGAAGATCGTCGAGGTTTCGGACCACGGATTCGGGGCGATATACAGTCAGGCTCCCGCCTTGAGCCTTTTGCAGATTCTGCGGGATTATGGTCATCGCACTCCGGGGCTTCAGATTCAGCCGCTTGTGGATACTTCCGACATGCTGCGCCGCGAGCGCAGGCTGTACGAGGTCTTTGAGAGTCCTTACCGCGGCTTCGATCCCACGGTCAAGCGGCATAAGCTCACGGGAGGCGCTGCCAGCATCGCATTCGAACAGGCCGAAAAACTCGGACTTCTCGAGCGGATGCACGAGGTGTTCTCAGACCTGATCCAGGTAAACGGGGAGATGGGAAATATCTGGTCTGTCACTCCCGGTAGCCAGATTCTGTGGAGCACCGCCGTGAGCAATGTCCTTCATGGGCGCTACGAAAGGCCTTCCGACGATCTCAAACGGCTGCTTCTCGGCCGCTATGGTCCGTTTCCGTTTTATGAGCCTCAGGACTGGATTTATCAAAAGGTATTGGAGCACAACCGGAAGGACGGAAAGAAATGGTTCGAGATTCTGAGCGAGGAGGCAGGTCTCCAGGAGCTGAAAGACGAGAATCTCGTGGAGAGACGCGAGCAGCTGAGACAGGAATTGAAGCGTCCGGTCACTGATGAGGAACTCTGCCTGTATCTGCAATTCCCCAGGGATGCCATGGAGTATTTCAAGTTCGAAGAACGCTTTGGCAAGACATGGATGCTGCCCCCCGAGGTCTGGTTCAAACGGGGTGGGTTTGAGGACGGGAGGCGGATTACGTTTGCGGATTATGGAGGAAAGACCCATCACATTGATGTGATTTCCACGCGGCGCACCGGAGAGGATGTTCACACGTCTCTCCTTGTGGACTATCGCTTCCAGACTTACACTAACACCGTGCCCCCCAGGGCGGCGCCGCGGGTGTAATCCGCTGTGCCCTCGCTGAGGAGCACGTCCGGGTCTGGGCAGTTGCACCCAGCCGCTCTTTCACCACGAAGAACACGATGGGCACGAAGCAGTTGCGCCAAGGTTTCGGGTATGGAAATTCGACCCACAAAGTGGTCGTTCCCTGGATCCAGCGAGAAGCTGCAGGCAGAGACGATAAGTCAATGAGTTGCAAAATGATCCTGCACAAGAAGCCAGAAGACGCCGGGTAAGGATACCAGGGGGTTCCAGACTGCTTACGGGAGACTGCTCAGTCAGCGTGCAATCTCCCGTAAGCAGTCTGGAACCCCCTCTTTGTCAAAGCCAGGGATTTTCTGCTTGCCATTCTTTCAAGTTTCCGCCGTTCTTTTCCCTGATCAAAGAGGACCCGAAGGTTCTCCCGATTTCAAAAGATCCCAGCATTTTCTTGCAAAGATTTCAGATAACTGTTACTCGAAAACTGTTTTGTGAGCCTGAAGGTGTGGGTCTCTGAATACAGCGAACAGATTGCT
>JAAYUJ010000212.1 GCA_012517775.1 Deltaproteobacteria bacterium | reverse complement strand
CCCCACTGTGAAGCTCAATGGGATTGCCGGGTTTCAGAGTGCAGACGCGTGGATGTTGTTCGACTGGCCGAGCCGCCTCTGGGCGGTAGGGCCATCCGTGTCAATGCCGCTCTTCCAGGGAGGTCAACTGGCCGCCAACCTCCGCCAGGCGAAAGCAACGCACCAGGAAGCCGTGGCCCGCTATCGCCAGTCCGTGCTGGCGGCTTTCGCAGACGTGGAGAACAGTCTCGCGGCCGAGCAGCTCCTCACCGACCAATACAAGCGGGTCATGGCCGCCCTGGATGCCGCCCCGCGGCAATTGGAAATCGCCAATAACCGCTACAGCTCTGGACTGCTAACATACCTCGAAGTGGCCCCCGCACAAAACGCCGCTCTGGGACTCGAACGATCCGGAGCAAGGTTGCGCGGACAGCAACTGGTGGCAGTCGTTGCTCTGATCAAATCTCTGGGAGGAGGCTGGAAAGAACGGGAGGTGAGCCGGTGAATGGGTGAATCCCCATATCAAGGAGCAGCTATGTCCCCATGGATACTCTATCACGCTTTCGGCCCAAAAGGCATCCACTGCGAGTCCACCAGATTCGAGAAAATGCCTTTGTGACCGGTGCCCCCTGACGGACCGACGCATCAAGTGTCCTGAATGCAGTCACCGAAAAGCTGCCCTCAAAGGACAGAAGCACAGGAAGATTCTCCTGAGCCCAATGGGCCGTAAAAGCTACTTCCCTGCGGCACCACGAGGCAGCCGATTTCCACCTGCGTCCTCTGGATCACCGGTGCTACTGACCAAGAGGACTGCTCCCCCAGGCGTGAAGGCATGGACAGAAGCAAGGGGAAGAAAGAACCAAGCGATGTCCATTGCGAAAGCGGTTGCAGAGGAAAAGAGATAGGCTAAAATAGAGTGTTTGCGGCAAGAGTTCATATTGCGCGGTCGGCAGATTTGCGCTCAACTTTTGACACGGAGTGGCCGTGACCCCCGCGGCTGAATCACCCGGAATGGAACCCCAACATGCTTAACGGAAACACCATATTCCCGAAACTAACCCCTGAAGAGGCTGCAGGTCAGATCCGCGACGGCATGACCGTTGCCTTCAGCGGCTTTGCTCAGGCCGGGGCCGCCAAGGCGATCCCTCGAGCCATAGCCGCGATGGCCCGGCAACACCACGAACAAGGACAACCATACAGGCTCCGAGTCCTCAGCGGCGCCTCCGCAGGCAGATTCGTGGACGAAGAGATGGCTGAAGCGCAGGCTATTTCCTGGCGTGCACCATACATGAGCTCCCTCATTCTCCGCAAGCAGATCAACCGGCAGGATGTGGAGTACCTTGACATGCACCTCTCCCATGCCCCTCAAACCCTCGGCGCCGGGTTTTTTGGAAAGCTGGATTATGCCGTTATCGAGGCGACGGGGATTACCCGAGACGGCCGGGTTTATCTGACCAGCTCCGTTGGGAGCTCCCCGACCTTCTTGAAGCATGCGGACAGGATCATCATTGAAATCAACGGCTATCATTCCAAAAGATTGCCCGAGTTATCCGACATCACCCTTCTGCCACTTCCACCGCGGCGGACCCCCATACCCATCTATGATCCCCTGACCAAGATCGGGTTCCCCTATGCAGTGGTGGATCCGAGGAAAGTCATCGGTGTTGTCGAGACGGATGAGCCCGACAAGATCGACCCACCGACTCCACCGGACAGGTCGGCCCGGAAGATTGCCGAGCACGTCGTTCAGTTCTTGTTCGCAGAGATGATCCGGGGCCATATTCCCAAAGATCTGCTCCCCATTCAGTCCGGAGTGGGCAATTTATCCAACGGGGTCATGGGTGCTCTAGGCATGAACCCATTCATTCCTCCGTTCAAGATGTACACCGTTGCGGTGCAGGATTCCCTCGTGGACCTGCTGGAACAGGGAAAACTCCTGGGAATGAGTGCCACGAGCCTCAGCGTGTCTCCCGGAGTGTTGAAGCGAATCTATGAGAATATGGACTTCTTTGCGTCCAGGATCGTGCTGCGTCCCCAGGAGATTTCCAATGATGCGGGAGTCGTCAGGCGGCTGGGGGTCATTGCCATCAACGCCGGCGTTGAAATCGACATCTATGGCAATGTGAATTCCTCCCATATCTATGGGACCGATATCATCAACGGAATCGGTGGAAGTGGTGAGTTCACGCGGAACAGTTTTCTTTCCATCATCATGTGTCCGTCCATTGGTCGTGGTGGCAGGATTTCTTCTGTCGTGCCCATGTGCCCGCACATCGACAGCAATGAGCATTCCGTGCAGGTGCTGGTCACGGAGCAGGGACTCGCGGATCTCAGGGGGCTGGGTCCCATGCAGAGGGCGAAGCTTATCATCGACAACTGCGCACACCCGGCCTATCGCGATTACCTCCACGGCTATATCCGTGATTCCAGGGTCGGCCATATTCGCCACAATCTGAGAAAGGCATTCGAACTGCACCGCAATCTCATGGAGCATGGATCGATGCTGCCGGACCTCAACCTCTCGGAGATCCATGAATTGCGCTAGTCTCCTCCCGGAGACATTGAAGGAGACATTGCATGTCCAAAGCGAAGGCGTTTCCCTTATTGAGCCCTGAAGAGGCCGCCGAAAAAATCTTCCACGGAGCTACGGTTGCTTTCAGCGGTTTCACCAATGCCGGAGCGGCAAAACTGCTCCCCAGAGCCATTGCGGCTCGGGCGGAATCACTCCACTCCAAAGGCGAGCCTTTCAAGATCAGGGTCCTTACAGGGGCCTCAAGCGGCGAAAGCATCGATGAACCCCTGGCCAGAGCCCAGGCCATGTCGTACCGGGCCCCTTACCAGAGCGGTCCGATCTTGCGCAGGCAGATCAATCAGCAGGAGGTGGAGTACGTCGATATGCACCTTTCCCACCTTCCCCAGACCGTTCTGGAAGGCTTCCATGGAAAGGTGGATTTCGCTGTAATCGAAGCTACGGAAATCACCAGTGACGGAAGGGTGTATCTGACCACATCGATCGGCGCTTCTCCCACTTATCTCAAGTACGCAGACCACGTGATCATCGAAATCAATCGCCATCATTCCGAGCGACTCCGGGAAATGGCCGATATCGTGATCATGCCGCCGCCTCCCCATCGTTTTCCCCTGCCCTTCAGCGACCCACTGACCAAAGTCGGTTATCCGTATGCCGTTGTGGACCCCAAGAAGGTAGTTGCAGTCCTCGAAAACGATGAACAGGACCATGTCCCATCCTTCAGCGCTGCTGACGAACGAAGCCACAGAATCGCCCAGCACGTTGTCCGTTTCCTGCTCGATGAAATGCTTGCGGGCCGTATTCCCGATGATTTCCCACCCCTGCAGGCAGGGGTGGGAAATGTCTCCAATGGAGTCATGGCCGCTCTCGCCCAGAACCCCTATATTCCTCCGTTTCGCATGTATACGGAGGTCTTTCAGGATTCTCTCGTGGATATCATGGAACAGGGGAAACTCGTGGCGGCGAGCACAACCAGTCTTACCGTCACTCATGAAACCCTGAAGCGCCTGTATTCCAACATGGATTTCTTTGTTCCAAGGATCGTTCTCCGTCCTCAGGAGATCTCCAACCATCCAGGAATTATCCGCCGCCTGGGAGTGATCGCCCTCAACACAGCCATCGAGGTCGACATATACGGCAACGTCAATTCCTCTCATGTTTATGGCATGGACATCATGAACGGTATTGGCGGAAGCGGGGAGTTTACCCGAAATTCTTACATCTCCATCTTCATGTGCCCTTCCGTGGCAAAGGGAGGCAGGATCTCCGCCATTGTCCCCATGTGCCCACACATCGACAACAATGAGCACTCGGTGCAGATCGTCGTCACGGATCAAGGGCTGGCGGATCTTCGGGGAATGGGGCCCGCGCACCGAGCCCAGACTATTATTGAACGCTGCGCCCATCCGGCGTACAAGGATTATCTCCACGGATACCTCGAAAGATCCCGCAGGGGTCATATTCGCCACGATCTGGCGACCAGTTTTGAATTGCATTTGAATCTCATGGAGCAGGGAGCCATGCTACCAGACCTGGATCTATCCAGCATAAACGACGCCTGATCTTTACTCCCAAGTCGTGAGGCTGCTGTGAGCGGTTTGTTGGCTTCGCTGCAGAGTTGTCGCTGCCTGACTTATTGAGAAGTCAGGGATAGTGAGTGAAACGCATATT
>JAAYUJ010000211.1 GCA_012517775.1 Deltaproteobacteria bacterium | reverse complement strand
TTGTAGCAAGAGAACCGGCGTCCCCGGTTTCATTGAAGTAGAACGTTCGTTTCCCCTCGTCCAGGTTGATGAACTCAGTCCCTTTAGGTATCTCCAGCTCCCAGTGATTTCCCAGGTTCCGTCCAGCCCCCAGCAGCTTCAGGGAAAAGGTCATAGTGCGGTTGGAATCATCCCAGTCGGCTTTTTTCTCCACTACTTCGGTATCCGCCCGTGCCGAAGCCAACTCGCGGAGAACGAGGTGGAGATTGGAAAGATTATCCCGCAGCATTTGATAGAGCATCATCGATGTGGTGAGCTTCATGGTGATCGCCAAATCGCCGTTAGGGGAAAGCAGGTATGTGCCGTCAAAGCGGACCTCCTCAGCCGAGGCGTTGGCGGGTATGACCGTCAGTGCACTGAGAACGCACAGCAGAATCTGGATTTGCTTTGAATATCTTCGCGAGCCTCTCATGTTCGTCATCCTCACGGAATGCCTTTGAGGGGTGGGGAAAGCCATCGCCGGCTGATTCAATTCTCTATTGTTTCTGCAGAATAATGGGTGCCATGGCGCCCAGACTGTTGGCAACGTGTCCCTCCATGGATCGTCCGTCTGGAGCCACCTCGAGGCTGAGCTGCAGCGGCAGACCCTGTGGAGGGACCCGCCGTCCGTCCATTGTATATACTGCGTTGTCACAGCGGGCTACCAGGGTCTGGCCATCGATGCTGCCAACAAAGTTGTTCCTCTCCTGGAACTGATGATATCGGCCATCCTGCCCCATCATCTGATAGGAGGCGGTGGCGACCATTCGCAATTGACCGCCTTTTGAACTGATTTCAATCTGCCCGCTGAGGTTCCTCCCGTCCATCGCTGTGAGTGTGTATGTCCATCGACCGTTGATTGTCGCCGGTGTTGGAGTATATCCGCCCGGCTGCTGAACACTGGCATATCCCACTGGGGGCGCTTCTGTTCCACCGGGAGACTCAACGAGGGCTACGATACCCCATTTTTCCAGGATATCCGGTGGCATCGTGTCCAGTTCCGGATTGGCAACCCCTTCCATCCATGTCTGCCTGACGTCCACCAGGACAAAGCGTCCTGTTTGATTGACCTTTTCCCACGATTCAAGGCCACTCTTGACCGCCTGCTCGAAATCCATCCCTTTCGCATATCCATCGCCCACGCCCGTTGCCTCTACTGGGATGAACTTACCGCTGGGCGTTTTGGCCATGGGGAAACAGTGGCCGTCGATGACCACCAGGTAAGGATCGATGTTGATCGAATTCAACATTGCCGCGTACAGGATGGCCAGATCAATACAGGTGCCGCTTCGCTTCTGAATGGTGTCCCGGGGATACTGGAGGCTTTGCACGAGTTTGAGATCGTAGGAAAGTTTCTTGTCCACAAGGGCTGGCGGATGCTGATAGCTGATGTGGATGATCCGCATGATATCATAGAGCGCCGCCATCACCTTGATGCAATTCTCATCGCTGCTGGAAGCACCCAGGCCGCCAGCTCGCTTGTTGGCCATGGAAGCCAGTCGCGCCACAATGTCGTCACTCCGCGATACCCAGGCTGCGAGAAGCTCCGCATAGGTCACCATGTCCTGGAAAGATGCGGTCCGTTCTTCAGCGGTCAGATCGGAAAAGATGAACTCATGGCGGCTCAGCATGGTGAGTGGGCGTGTCTCGGATGTCTGACGTTTTTGACCCGCGGGGTCGACATATTCGCATTCCATTTGAAGCTCTGTCGGAGCACGGCTCGTCAGTCTGGCACATGCACTGGAGAAAATGGGATAATAAACGTCGACCACGGTCTGAGTAGGATCCACGGCAGCGTAATTGTGCCAGGAGGACCAATCCGCGTAATCGGTCACCTTGTAGCGGACTCTCAGATTGGTAATGCGGCCGTTCATATTGTTCTGAAACACGCTCTTGGCCAGCCACATCGGCACCGGAGCGTCTTTGACCCCATAGGTCTTGTATACACCTGTGATCACCTTTTCCTTCACATGGATCTTGTGGCTGAGATCCCCCTCGGGCGCTTTGGCTCCGGAAGAAAAGTACATCGCGGCCAAAACGGCACCAACCAGAATCATGCCAATTCCGCCCAAGCGCAGTCCCCATTTCATCCTATGGACTCCCACTCATTTTCCATCGCCTCTCCGCACCTGATCCCACCCCCGTCGCCCCGCTGGTGGGAACATCAGAAGTGATGCGAAACGGAGGGACCGGATGGAAATCGATTCCCATCATATCTGCACCTGCCACCAGCCAACCCGCACCCATTGAGGCATCCTATCATCTTCAAAAAGCCAGTCAAGGCCATTCAGGTGCCCATCCCCCCACGAACTCCTGACCGATATGTAATCGCCCGAGGAAGACCGCGTTATCTGATTGGCGATCCATCGCTGACTTGCATATCATTCCGATGTTCACTATATAAAGGGGCAGAGAGCAAGGATCAGCGGATGATCTCTATCGATTCCACGAGCAGAATCATGGCTGTTTTACAAGAAGCGAAGCCAGCCAAAGGTCCTTGGATGGTATGGCGGGAGATCCGGCAGGCACCCCGGATGAAGCCGAAGGTTCTCTCAGCTCAGTCAAGAGGAAGCTCATGGTGTGGGATCCAGGCAACCGTGCGAAATGGCTCCGCTACTCAGCAGCCGTGCTCGTCATCTTCGCCGCCGCCGCCATTCGATTGCATTTCCTTGAGGTGCTCGGCTTTCGTGTCGCGTTCATCACGTTGTATCCCGCCGTTGCGGTTGCCGCGCTTTTTGGGGGATTCGGCCCCGGTTTCCTCTCCACTGTTCTCTCCGTCGCCCTCGCCAACTATTTCTGGATGGAGCCGGTAGGCGGCTTCGGCATCACCAATATCGCGGACCTGACCAGCATTATAGTCTTTCTCTTCAGTTGTACCCTAATCGGATTTTTGGCAGAGGCGACATACGCTCCCAGGCCCGCGCCCATAGAGCTGAAGAACAATCGAGACTTGGCGCAGAGCGGGAAAAGGGGGCTGTCGATCTTCAGCGGAGCGAGAGCAGGTACCGCGAGCTCGTTCAGAACGCCAACAGTGCCATCATACGTTGGAAGAGCGACGGCAGCATCACTTTTTTCAATGAATATGCTCAGGAGCTGTTCGGCTACAGTGGGGACGAGATAATCGGCAAACACGTCGGCATTCTCGTGCCGAGACAGGAATCCACCGGGACCGATCTCACGGAGTTGGTTCAGGACATTGTCAATTTCCCTGACAAGTATTCGAAAAACGTCAACGAGAACATCCTTCGAGACGGCAGGCGAGTGTGGATGGTATGGAGCAACAGGCCGATACTCGACCGGGATGGACACGTGGTGGAGATCCTCGCCGTGGGCAGCGATATCACCGAGCGCATTCAGGCCGAGCAGGCTCTGCACGAGAGCGAGGACCGATTCAGACTGATCTCCCGGACTGTCGGCCGTCTGTTGGCGTCGGACGATCCCCAGGGAATCGTCAATGAGCTCTGCAAGGACGTCATGGAGTACCTGAACTGCCAAGTCTTCTTCAACTTCCTGGCGGATGAAGGGGCGGGGCGGTTGCGGCTCAACGCCTGCGCGGGTATTTCAGAAGAAGAAGTGAAAAGGATCGAATGGCTGGACTACGGGGTCGCTGTGTGCTGCACCATGGCGAGGGAAGAACGCCGCATCGTCGCCGAGGACATCCAGAGATTCCCAGATCCCCGTACAGATCTGGTCAAATCCTATGGTATCCAGGTCTACGCCTGCCACCCTCTCATGGCCCAGGGCCGGCTCATCGGCACGCTCTCCTTCGGAACGAAGACCCGAGGCCACTTCCAGCCCGAAGAACTCGGCCTCATGAAGACGTTAGCTGATCAAGTCGCCACTGCTATGGAACGTAAAAGGCTCGTTGCCGACCTTCAAATGGCGCGGGATGACTTGAAGATGGGAGTCAGCAGGAGAACGGCCGAACTTGCAGAAGCGAACCAGTCCCTCAAGGCCGGAATCGCTGAACGCCTCAGCGCTGAAAAGACTCTAGTGGAGAAGCACGAACAGCTCCATCAGAGCGAGGAGCTTCTCCGTAATGTTCTGGATACTCTGCCCGTCGGTGTATGGATCACCGATCAAGACGGCAAGATATCGACGGCAAACCCGGCAGCCGAAAGAATATGGGGGGGACGCCGCTGTGTCGGTTTGGACCAATAAGGAGAGTACAAGGGATGGTGGGCCGATACCGGAGAACTCATCGCTCCGGAGGAATGGGCCCTTGCCCGGGCCATCACCCGAGGCGAAGTTTCTATCAATGAAATCATCGACATTCAGTGCTTCGACGGTACTCTAAAGACCATTCTGAACTCTGCTTCTACCGTTCGCGATGATCGCAATGAGATCGTTCGGGCGATCGTCGTTAATCAGGACATCACCGAGCTTAGAAAAGCAGAAGGCGAATTGAAGCGTTCCGAGGAGAGACTGCGTAAAAACGTTGAATTGCTTCAATTGGTTTTTGACGGAATCAGCGACCCCCTCATCATGT
>JAAYUJ010000210.1 GCA_012517775.1 Deltaproteobacteria bacterium | reverse complement strand
CCCAGTCACTCCCGCTGCCGGTGCAGACTGGTACAGAAATGAAAAAGCCGATCGGTGGGGCGGACCGATCGGCTTTCCTAAGGAGGAAAGAGTTTTCTTGTCAGTAACACATACAATAAGCAACAACAGTGCCACGGACTGCTCAATACCGCTGAAGCTGTGCTGTTAACCACTTAGGAAAGACGAGAAAACTGAGTGCGAAGTGCTAGCGCGCCGCAATCCAGCCATGACCTCAAAAATCCCGCCATCAATCCTCATAATCCCGCCATGCATTTTCTATGGGCGGTCTGTCCAACGCTCTCCAGGTGGAAGCGTTATCATCCCGTGCCTTTCCCCAGGACGACCCGATATGGATTATTCAGCCATAGCAGGCTTCATGGTTTGCAGAGTTCGCAAGGGGTGTAACCTGCCTTGATGGCTGCCTCTCTTCCCCTGAAGACCGCAATGCAGTTCCAACAGTCGAATTCTTCACAATTGGTTGAATGAAAGACGTGAGTCACAATGTCTCCACTGTAAATGATCTTCTGTGCGTCTTTGCTTCTTTTGAATTCCCAGGGAGGGATGGGGTTGAAGGTTGACCACACTCCCGATCTCTTCCTCTTGGCTTGCTTTTGGATTTCCCTCCATTCTTCGCACTCGGGCCTTGTGCATTTCTGAGTGCGTATCCACGCCAGACCAACCCTCACCAGTTCGAGGTTGAATAAATTTCCTTCAAGAGACACCAGAGCGGCAGCCGGGTCATAGCGTGTCTTCCCTGAGGGTTCAATATCGACCAGTTGCCCCTGCAATCGCTGCATTGTGTAATTCCTGGCGACCTGACCAAAATCTTGTTCCTTTTCGGGACAGTCGATCCCGTAGAAATCGACTTGTTCCTTTTTTCCATCATGGGAGACGATGAGACTGTCTCCGTCAATAATGGACAGGACCTTTCCCTCCCATGCGGAGCAGTCTGCATACACACCGAGAACAAAAACCATGAACTGCAGCAGGGCCACGATCCCTTGCTGCAGCGATTTCCGAGAGCAGCCGACCATTCCCTTCTCCTTGCGGAATATACCTTGAACCACAGGGCAGAATCATTCTTCGGAGCTTCGGGCCGACAAGCAGACCCTCAAAACATTCACGATAAGTTCTTACAGTGGATGAGCACTCTGGATCAAACGTTTTGTTATTCAAAAGGAGCGTTTTCGGATACAAGGGGAGCCGTTTCACTCTATCAGGAGGAGATGCGGCAGCGGCACAGGGGATCTTCCCCTGAAGCCGATATATCCTCATAGATGGAAGATGACACGCGATTCATTCAATGTTGAAAAAAGAAGAGACCCAGACTTGTCTTGACCTGGGCCCTTCTCCACTGTTGATGGGTACCAAAAGGAATGGATGAGGAGGTATGGAGGATCTGACACAATACTAACAACCGGCAAAATTTCATGGTTGCGAATGCGTCAAGATTGTATGAAGATCGGGTGAAATCTTGTTTATTGTGGTATGGTCATTCAATCGCTGTTGGCCTGCTTGAGGAGGGAGAGCCGGCAGGAAAGGAGAGTCTGGTGAAAAGAAGGATCACCTTGGCGGGAGTGCTGTTGATGTTGTTCTTTTCTTGCGCGGATTGCCCGGCTGCACGTGTGATGGGTGATGGAGAAATCGATGATACCGAATTGAGGTATGAAGGGTTTCATATCGGGGAAGACGGGTCAACCATCGGGGGTTACATCATAAACGGGTCAAAAACTGCATACCGGAATGTCACTCTACACATGTACACGACCAACCCTCAGGAAACCCGCGTTTTTTGGAGAAAAACGATCAAATTGGGTGATATTGGGCCCGGTGAGAAACGACATGTCAAAGAAACATATGGACTGAGAGCCGATCCGGATGCAAGAATCAAGGTCATGATCAAACTGCCACCGAAAGCGAGGTTATCGACCGGACAATAACGAGGGCATGCTTTTACGGATCAGGCCAGTATTGAGCCCGTTGAGCGAGCATCTAGTCACGAAGAATGGATGTGATCCATGGGAGGATTCGTTTGGCAAGTTGTCTGAAGGCGCTCAATATGCCGCTTCTTTCCAGAGCAACATAGACGCATACCATCACAAATGCGGCGGGAACGATGAGAAGGACGGCAAATCCAGACCATATCATCGGCTTGGCCATTCATTGAAGGAAGATTAGTCCGCCAGTTGCGGCAATTTCGAAGAGCGTCGTTGCACGGAGCTTCCCCTTTTCTTCTGATCAGGAAGCCAGCCCCCGTTTCAGATAGACGAGTCCGAGCTCCAACAGCGCCACATCGTCGTCACGGGCTCTGCGACACATTTTCTCCTCTATTTCAAACGCATCCAGGAAATTGGTGGAAAAAACAAAATCCCTAAAAACATCAATATTATAACAGGATACGATCACCCTGCGAAGGCTTGCTTCATCCAATGGCCTTCCAAGTGCGTTTTTGGCTCTCAACACAAAATCAACCATGGGATCATTCATGGCAATGTACGCCTCCAGTCCCTGATCATGCATCCACTGTTCCACGCTCATGACCGCCGGTTCCCGCAAACCAAGACAACCGGGAATATCAAGAAGGGTGAAGAATTCCCTTCGTTCATCACCTTCCATGCCGAGAGCGACCGCCCTGGCCAGAGGAAAGAGCCGGCAGGCTGTGGGACGGTCCTCATAGACGGTACACCCCTCAGGGCTGACAAAGGGGCATGACCTCTCGGGATTGTTCTTCATCCTGATGGAAATGATCGGAAAGCTGGATCGAGGGTCAATGTTGTAAAGGGTATGCCTTGAGAGAAATTCGTCCGAGTCGAGGCCAAGAGCGGTTTTTAGCCGTAAAACGTCATAAGGGGTCAAGGGCAGGTGTTTGTTGCGACAGCAGCTGTTGAAACAGGACAGACCCTTGTGGCAGGAGAACCGGAAAGTATCTGACCGACTCAGCCGCTGATCGAGAGAGGGTGGATAATCTACAAACATGGGACTGATTTCCTCCAGAATCCACTGTGACCCGGATCGGAATCACGCACCCCGCTTGCTCGCTTTTGGAACCATATCCTCCGACCCTGCACATCATGCTTCCCGTGCCGAACTGTGACAGGATCATGCACCGTCCTTTCGAGTGTGGCAATGCTTTTTCGATCATCTCCCTCATCCCATTGTGTTTATAACCTTTTTCAACATGTCAAATGCAAATTGTATCGGAGTT
>JAAYUJ010000209.1 GCA_012517775.1 Deltaproteobacteria bacterium | reverse complement strand
AGTCAGAAACAAGAGTATTCCCATGAGCAACAGGGTGGCAACTCCCAAATTGTGCCCAACAAGGTAGCGGCTTCCGCCAGTGGGGACGAACCACAGGCCCCGGATGAATTCGGGCAGATCAAGGATTCGGTCTGCCGAAAGGAAAAGAGGGTGCAATACGATGATGCCCACAGCCCACTTCCCCAGATGCTTGTGAACCTGGTAGACCTTGTCCAGGCCGCCGAAATGGTTCTCAATAAAGCTGGCCCGCGTGGACAGAATGATGCTCCAACACATTAGAACCGTCGCCGTGAGCGAAGAAGCCTTCGCAGGATACTTGAAGGGATTTTCGAACCAGTCCTGGTAGTACCACTTGCTGCCGAGCCAGATGACTAAAGTGGCCACGAGGCTGCATAGGACGAGAGAGTATTTCTGGGGGGTCTTAGACGTTGTGAGCATGCTTCTGGATATCCTTCCCTTTCTTCAGTCCGGGCCACACAGCCGCACTCCCGGCGACATATGCGGCACATCAGCTGATAGGTTATTCCTCACCTGCCGGAAGTTCGCTCGATCGGAATTGACGCGTTCAGCATCAGGAAGGGGCATGAGTACATGAAAGATGTTACCGATCTTCGCACAGGAAGAACCCTTCTGCATGAGAGGGAAAGGGCAAAGAGTCACTCCTCAATAAGTCAAGGCAACCATAGCCCTGCGGGTTGGGTTTCCATGCCCGACATCAAGGTGCAAACGCCGTCGGGATTGGAATCCCGACCCACTTATTGAGAAAACACGGCAAAGAGATCTAACTTATTGAAATAATGGGGTGAGTGATGGGACTCGAACCCACAGCCTCTGGGGCCACAACCCAGTGCTCTAACCGTTGAGCTACACCCACCATGAGGGACATGAATCGGCTCTAAATGCCAGTTCGAATATCATGACATTCGCGAAACATCAAGCAGATTCTATACTGCTTCTACTCAGATGGTCTCGAGAGTCGGAAAAGCCAAGTATCAGGGCAATCAAAAGCGAGCCGGCTTCATAGTTGCCATCCGTCCACGGTCGGCTTTGGACGCTTTGTCTCAAATACGATGACCCTCATCATAGACTCCAAAACCTTGATGGTCCAAAAGGATCAGCCCACCCAACAGGGACAGGAGACAAGTATCTATAAGTTTTTCGAAAAAG
Organism: Deltaproteobacteria bacterium; assembly: GCA_012517775.1. Taxonomy (GTDB): domain Bacteria; phylum Desulfobacterota; class Syntrophobacteria; order Syntrophobacterales; family Syntrophobacteraceae; genus JAAYUJ01. The sequence continues at coordinate 2,971 of JAAYUJ010000209.1, read as the reverse complement.
TCAGACCCGAAAACGCCGACAGACTGATCGTCTTTGATGAAGAAGGATACGTTGCCTTCGATACTATGAAGTCTCCATTCTGTGCGGTATCAATGTGCGCAAACCGAACCGCATCCCCAGCGCCATCACCGATACCGACATTCTGCGCAAATACTGAGTCCTCGTCGAAGGGTTCGCGTCTTCTCTCTGAAATCCACCGCTCCCATCACAGCGACCGGTTTCGGCTATCCGTCACCATGCCTGCCTCCTTTTTTCCGGCCCACTTGTGAGTATTGGGAAAGATCCCGTCCCTGTCATATCCAACCTGCCCAACCAAACCGATACTCCCCCCCTTTCAAAAATGCCTCAGCACCTTTCTCTGCCATTCACAGGAGGCACCTGCGCCATGCCGTCCAACCAGCCCTCGCAAGTTTCGAATATCCAGACTTTTCTGAAGCTCTTTGCATGATGCCCCTCTTTGTGCTATAGGAAAGGGTCTACGAGAAAACAGCAACCATTTAAGCAGGTTATCCATGCCTCACCCATATCAGGATCATTACTTTTTCAAGGCCAAGAAGGATGGTTTTCTTGCGAGAGCGGTCTACAAGCTCGAAGAGATCCAGAAGAAGTATCGTCTTCTTCGACCTGGATTTCGCGTGCTGGATCTCGGAGCTGCGCCTGGTTCCTGGTTGCAGTTGATCCAGAAAGCCATCGGCCCGAAAGGCCTTGCTGTAGCTGTCGACGTCAAACCCATCGATCACCGATTCTCTCGAAATGTCATTACCTTTCAAAGGGATATCTTCGACTCGGGATTTGTGGAGGAATTGACCTCGCAATACGCTCCCTTTGACGCCGTGCTCAGCGACATGGCACCCTCGACAACAGGGATTCGATCCGCCGACAGCGCCCGATCCGCCCTGCTCTTTGAAAGAGCCCTTGACGTGGCGCTCAGATCCCTGAAGCCTCAGGGGCATTTCCTTGCAAAACTTTTCCAGGGAAGCGAATCCGCTGCTTTGATCGCAGCTCTCAAGAGGCATTTCGCACGGGTCAAGGTGGTCAAACCTGATGCTTCGAGAAAGGACAGCCGAGAGATATACATCCTCGCGATGGGATATGGAAAGACGCACTGAGGAGGAATATTCATGTCTGGACATTCCAAATGGAGTACAATCCGCCACAAGAAAGGCGCCGCGGACGCAAAGCGCGGAAAGATCTTTACCAAGCTGATCAAGGAAATCATGGTTTCAGCCCGTATGGGAGGAGGTGACCCCAACGGGAACCCCCGACTCCGGGCTGCCATCACAGCGGCCAGGGCCGAGAACATGCCCAAGGACAACATTGAGCGGGCCATCAAGAAGGGAACAGGCGAATTGGAAGGCGCCGCCTACGAAGAAGTCAGTTATGAAGGGTATGGGCCAGGGGGAGTAGCCATCCTAGTAGATGTCATGACGGACAATCGGAACCGGGCCGCCAGTGATATCCGGCACATTTTCAGCCGCAACGGCGGCAGTCTTGGCGAGGCCGGTTGCGTTTCCTGGATGTTCAGTAAGAGGGGCAGCATCGTTTTCAACAGGGACCAGGTCTCCGAGGAAGAGATCATGGAAATCGCCCTGGAAGCAGGCGCAGAAGATGTAAAGGACCAGGAGGACCAGATTGAAGTCACCACGTCCTTGGAAGACTTTTCCAAGGTGAAGAACGCCTTCGATGAAAAGAGTATAGCATACGAACTGGCGGAGATCACGATGGTTCCTCAGACCATGGTTCCCATCGAAGATGAGAAGGTGGCCCAGCAGCTGTTGAGGCTCATGGAAGCACTTGAAGACTCCGATGATGTTCAGAACGCCTATGCCAATTTCGATATTCCAGAGAGCATCTTGAATGCCGTAGCGTGAAGATCATCGGATCAGGAAGCCAAATCGGTCGTGGAGAGGGATGTCAGGATGAATCATTTCATCGGTTGACCCATCACTCCACATATGTTTGAAGCGGCATGCAGTCAAAGGTCTGAAGATCCTGACACGATGGCGCCTGGTATGTCAACAGTAACGAGATCCGCAGCAATGCCACTCCACCGCATCATTGGAATCGACCCCGGTTCTCAGTTTACAGGCTACGGAATCGTGGAAGGCGATGGATCGAGATTGCGCCACCTGGCCAACGGGACCATACGCCTTCGCCGCCAGTTGCCGTTTCCAGAACGCCTCAGGGTGATTTATCAACAGTTGATGGAAGTCATCAGGGGTTGCGAGCCCACATCCATGGCAGTCGAAGACGTTTTCATAGCCAAGAATGCGAGAAGCGCCCTTCTCCTCGGACAGGCACGGGGTGCTGCAATCCTCGCAGGAGTCAACTCGGGGCTTCCCGTTTTCGAGTACAGCGCCCTCCAGATCAAGCAGGCGGTCGTCGGCTATGGAAAAGCGGATAAGGATCAGGTGCAGAACATGATAAGGAATCTCTTCGTCATCCGAGAACCGCTGAATCCCAATGCCGCTGATGCACTGGCTGTCGCCATCTGCCACATGAACACCCATGCATCCAGGGCTCGATGGAGCCTGGCGGATCATCCATGATCGGTTACCTGAAAGGGACGTTAAAGCATAAGTCGCCCGACACCATCGTTATCGATGTAAACGGAGTGGGCTATCTTGTCCACGTCCCTCTGAGCACTTTCTATGATCTGCCCGAAAACGGAGAGGCCGTCAGCCTGAACATTCATACCCATGTCAGAGAAGATGCGATCCAGCTCTATGGATTTCAAACCCATGGCGAAAAGGAGATGTTTCTCAATCTCATCACCGTCAACGGCATAGGAACGAAGCTTGCCATCAGCATCCTCTCAGGCATAAGCCCCGATGAACTGCGACTCGTTGTGCTCAACCAGGAATACCAGCGTCTGCGAAACATTCCAGGAGTAGGGAGGAAGATCGCAGAAAGGCTTGTCCTCGAGCTCAGGGACAGACTGAAGATCAGGCAGGACAAAGGGGATGGGTCT
>JAAYUJ010000208.1 GCA_012517775.1 Deltaproteobacteria bacterium | reverse complement strand
CTCCCGGATTCTTCCTTTTGTTCACCCAGTTTCTGCAGTACACTTGCCCCTGCTTTTCCAATGTGATCACTTGGCGAATCGACTCGCATCCTGGCCCTTGGCAGACTTGTTCCAAAGAAGGGATTTGACATGCTCATCCGTCGGTGCAGGATCCTAAAAGAGCGAGATCTGAGTACACAACTGATCATCGAGGAGAAGACGCTGTCGTCCTGCATTGGAAGATCTCACTTCCCGGCTTGCCTTTCGTGGCTGTGTGCAATTCCGGGGTTTGATTCCGCAGGAGGATGTGCCCGATTTTCTTCGCTCAGGGGACGTTTTTGTCATCCCCAGCGTCGTCGATGCTTCCGGTGACCGGGACGGGCTCCCCAATGTCGTTATCGAGGCCCTGTCGTGTCGCCTTCCTGTGGTCGCATCGAATGTGTGCGCCATCCCGGAGGTGATTCGAGATGGTGAAACAGGTTTCCTGGTTCCACAAGGTGACCCTTCAGCCCTGGCGGAAGCTGTTCTGAAAACGGTGCGGGATCGAACGAAAGCTCTTGAAATGGCTGAAAATGGTCGCCAACTGGTTTGGCGGCAATTTGACCTCAAAGAAAGCTGCGGAAGAATGCTTCGCCTGTTCAAGGAGCACAGTGTGGGAAGACCGACCTTCCATGCAGACAGGACAACCCATCTTGGATGAGTCCACCTCCCATTTGAGCTCCCACGGAATCATTCGCAAGTTCGCATATCTCCTCGGCGCCTACTGGATCCGCGAGGGACTCCGGGCCACATTCCTCATTACTCTTGCCCGCCATAGCTCTACGACCTACGGCGAGTTCATGCTGGCCACGAGTATCGGGCAGATTCTCCTCTTCGTCGCCGAATTCGGACTGAATCAACATCTGGTAACACTATTGGCCCAAAAAGACGCAAAGACGGGCGATCTTCTCCTCCAGGCATCCATCCTGAAGAGCGGACTCCTGCTCTGCGGCTCTGTCGGCACCTTCTTCTTCGTTCAGTGGCAGGGTTACCCCCTCAGCCTCCGGGCACTCGTGTTCATCCTTGGAATGGGTATCGGCCTTGAGGCCATTGCCAGCTCGTTCTTCGTCGCATGTCAGGTTCAGGGGAGGCAAGACGCTGAAGGGAAGGTCAAGACCGTCGCGGCAACTTTCGGCTTCGGCTATGGCCTGATCATGCTTTTTGCAGGCGCCGTTCCTCTCCTGCTGGCATTATTCAAAGGGATCGAAACACTCGTCAACCTTTTTGGGTCAATCCTCGTCAGCAGGAAGAGAAAGAAGACGACATTTCAATGGCCGCAACTTTGGAGTCTGTGGACTACGGCCAGGGGGAGCATGGTTTTCACCGTGATGGCTCTGGCAACTACTCTATACAACCATGCCAACATCTTCTTCCTTCAGAAGGCGGCGGGCGCGGAAGGGGTGGCCCAGTACGGAGTCACGTGGGATATGGTGGACGGCATATCCTGTCTCACGAGCAATCTGCTCTTGAGAAACGTGCTTTTCCCTCTTTTTGTGAATCTCTGGGGTAATAACCGGGCAGAGCTGAACCGTGTGGTTCGAGAATCTTCCCGCTGGTTGATTGCCGTCTCCATCCCCATCACGTTCTTCCTGGGGGCGGAAAGTGACCGTCTCATCACCTTACTTTACGGCTCCCACTACAGTGATGCCGTGTGGATGCAGAAATACCTCGTTGTCACCATCTTCATTTCATTTCTGCACAATCTGGCCGCCTATCTCATGATCAGCATGAAAGAGGAGAGACTTCTCCTGGCCTTTTACCTGGGCGGGCTGGTACTCAATCTTCTGCTCTGCGCCATCATCATACCGACCTATCCCCTCATGGGTGCGGTGTCAGCCATTATTTTGACCAAGGGAATCGTGGGGGCCGCTACGGTTTCCTTCTGTCAGCTCAGATTCGGTCTCATCTCCATGGACACCCTCCTCCGCATCGGCGGAGCATCTTTCCTGGGATGTCTGCTTTATGTTGCCGGCAATGCTTTTCTTTTTCGCGAAATGGGCGAGGTACTGGCCCTCGTCCCCATTTTCATTTTAATCCTTTCCTGGCGGCGTAGCTTTTAGCCGTCGGCAAGAGCATTCTGATCGAGGTATTTGGCCGAAGAGGAATTCTATTTGATTTGCCGCAGTCGGTGGGTGCATAAGAGTCACTCAAGATCAAATCAGGGCAGATTATGAGAAGTATCTCTGCCAAACGTCAAGGACTCTTCTATTATGGTCATGGAGACTCGTAGTTCTTCCATCTGCAAGGAATTCCGTCGGTGCACATCCAGGGGTGGGCTCATTCCGGTCCTTTCAGGATGCTGCAGGCTCATGGGGCAGTGACCGTGTCTCGGAAGTTCCCAGAAAATCCAGCAAGGAGCAAGGTGCGAGGGGTCCCCGCAAGAGTTGTCCTGCTGCTCGAGGAGCTCAATTTCGGAGGCACACAGCGCCAAGTTCTTGAGCTTGGGTCCCACCTCGATCCGTCCCGCTTTTCGGTGGAGATCTGGCTTCTGACAGCAGGGAATGACATGGCCTCCCTGGCGCAGGAGCGTAATGTCCCCGTAAGGCACCTCACGGACGCCAACTGGGTGAATCCATCCAGCCTTGGTGTGCTGTGGCGCTTTCTCAGGTCTAATCGAACGGACATCCTTGTTCTGCTCACCGTCATTCCCAACATATGGGGACGGCTACTCGGGCGGTTGGCCAAGGTTCCAGTCGTCGTCGCCACTTGCCGCCAGAGCGGAGGGCCACTGCGACAGCACGACTGGCTTCTGTGGCCGCTGGCGGATCATCACGTCGTCAATGCCGAAGACCTGCGGACTCAGCTGACCAGGGATTTCGGGGTCCCCCGCTGCCGCATCACGGTGATCCCAAATGGAGTGGACACGGACTTCTTCCATCCCGCCCCGAATCCAAGGAAGGGTCAGCGCAGAAGTGTCCTTTGCCCTGCCCGCCTTCATCCCGACAAGGACCACAAGACCCTGATTGCGGCTTTCAAGCATGTGGCGGCGGAGCACCCGGAAGTGGAGCTCCGGATAGTGGGGAATGGACCACACCGCGACATCATCAATGAACTTGTTGCGGCGAGCGGCTTGGCTCGGAAGATCAGCCTCATCCCGGGGCAGAAGGACTTGCGCCCATACTTTTGGGAGAGCGACTTGACCGTCTTAAGCTCCATCCACGAGGGACTGCCCAACGTGATCCTCGAGGCCATGGCGTGCGGGCTGCCGGTGGTGGCAACGCACGTTTCAGGATTGCCCGAACTGGTGGAGCACGGCAAGACGGGACTGCTCGTGCCCCCGCAGAATCCGGCAGCCCTTGCGGCAGCCATCTCCTGCCTCCTTGATGACGAAAAACTCAGGGAATCCTTCGGGAGATCGGGAAGGGAGACAGCGGTCGTCAAATATTCCATCCAATCGATGGTGAAGAGCCATGAAAGTCTGTTCACCCGTCTCCTGGGCTAAGAGACACCCTCTCGAGTTCCGATATTTTTGCGGTTCCGCAGCACAACGCCGGATCCCGGCAAAATCCGGTTCTTCCAGCAGGTGAAAGATCTCGGCCGAACCAGGACCTTATGGAGAACATGCGTGCTTTCTCAATAAGTGGGTCGGGATTCCAATCCCGACAGCCTTTGCGCCAATGTGTCGGGTATGGAAACCCGACCTAAAAAGCTATCGTTACACGGCCTTATTGAGAAGTTACGAAAATGCTCCATTGGCTGGGAACTTCTCCGAGAATCAGTATCCCATCAAGCCGCAACATCTCGAGCACACCGGCATCAACCCCTCCGTGGACATGCTTTGCCGGAATTTGACATAGGCCGGTGAATTCCAGAGCTCGTTAAGAGTCGCTTCCTTGACGTTTCCCACCACATAGTCGTGGTAGTCGCGGCATGGCGAAACGTCGCCATTGCTGTCCACCTCCATGGCCTGATAAATGGAGATGCAACGGTCGAATCCAAAGCGGCATGCGTGATCGGTATAATACCTTTTGAGGTTCTCCACCCCTGTGATGTTCGGGATAAGAATGACCGGCGGAGCACTCCACCTCCGGGAACGCTCCCTGAGAGCTTCGATCTGCTGCTGCAGGATTTCGTAATCGTTCAGTTTCCAACCGGCGTTCGACACCCATCCCCAGTGGATTTTCGGCGTGAAGCCGAAACGGCGGGAGAAATCCATGTCTTGGGCTCGGGCCCGCTTCTCATCAATCCACCAGGCAAGATAGAAGACAAAAAGATCCACCTTCTCCTGAAATGCTTCATACAGGTCCGTAAGATGACGCACATTTCCCTGGGAGATGACTGTAAGAGAGGCGATGAGAGGCAGGTCGGTACTCTGCAGTTTGCGCTGCTCCTGAATGGCATCCAGCCCGTCCACAATTTTCCTGAAACTGCTTGCGCCACTGACAGACGGACGCAGTCTGTCATGGATTTCAGGGCAATGCCCGTCGATGGAGATCTGCATCAGAAAAAGGGGAGCCCGCACGAGCCTCTTCGCTACGGATGCGATACGGCTCCCATTAGTGGCGATGGAAGTGGGCAGGCCCATATGGGTTGCCGTATCGATCAAGTCCAACACTCCATCGTACAGCATCGGCTCACCCCCCCACAAATAGAGAATGGGACACTCCCCCTTGTCTACGAGATCCCCAAGCAGATGTACGTAACGGTCGTAAGGGACCTCCTGTTTCTTGAGCTCCTTAATGTCCTTGGAACGTAGGAATCCCGTTTCTCCCCACTGACCGCATGTGGAGCAGCGCAGATTACATATGTCCGTCAACCGGAAGCTCAACTGGCGAATCTTCCCGCCGATGCCGTTCTGATAGTTGGAGAAGACGCGATCGAACAGGAGCTTTTCAGCTTGCAGTGCCACCAGTTTCTTTCCGATCCACGGGTGATGCCCAAACCGCCAGAGGTTTTTCAGGATTGCGAAGACGTCGATGCTGCTGTGCTTGCTTTTCATATGGCATCCTGGGTTGAAATTCAAAGACACCATATGCAACGAGTGAATCCACAAAATCAACCAAAAATCCTAAATGGTGTCCCATAAAGGCACCAGTCAAACAAACCGAGCCACCCCAGCGAAATCCCGGAAGCGAGATCCTGCAGGACAACCTCAATTCCGCGGTTTCGCCGGGGGTGAAAGGATGAAGCTACTACTTTGACACACTCCGGGAGTACTATCGTGTCTCTTCTCCGAGAGGCAGGTTCTGCATGATGTCTAAGCCAACCCTCGCATAGTTCCTGGGGTGATCCCCCTCCTTTAGAGTGAACTTGTAGAGGGGTTTGACGAAATTCTCGGGCGCGTTCATGTGATTCAGGTACCAGAGGTCCATGCAGAGCTTGGAGATGCCCCCTTTGTCAACGCCCTTGGCATCCTTGTATACGTTGCAGTGGCTCGTGTCCCCCCAAACAAACTGCAGGACCACCCCTTCCCACAGATTTGTGTTCTCATTGTGATGATAGATGATGTTGTGTGCATTGCGGTAGAGTTCGGGCCATGCCCCCGTTCCGTCGCCCGGATACGTTACCCCATAACCGCTTTTTCCCGGCGTCGCATTCAACATGACCAGGAGAGCATCCTCTTTGCACCAGGGTTGCAACCCCTGAACGAAATAGGACCCACTCCCGGATTCCGCGAAATACCGCTTCGCAAAACTGGCCATTAGAATCCCGGAAGTCACGCCGGGGCAGTCGTGATCATGGAACTCGAAAGCCCTCACGGCATAAGCCGGTGCGCCGGCCGCTACGCTGTTGGCGATAGTCACGATGCGGAATGTGTTGCCTCCGAAGTTCATCGGCCATTTGCCGGGGTTCTTGAACAAGTACGCCGCATCGATCCTCTCGATT
>JAAYUJ010000207.1 GCA_012517775.1 Deltaproteobacteria bacterium | reverse complement strand
GGACTGGTTCTGGATATGCGAAGGCTTCTGGAGCTCCTTCAGTCGAGCACGGATCGGTTCATCCCGTTGGGAGAGGGACAGTTTCTGGCGCTCACGCGGGAGCTTCGAAGGAGGCTGGAAGAACTGGAAGCCTATTCCGACAAGCGCGGAAAGGAATACCGGATCCACCCCCTTGCCTCTCTGGCTCTTGAAGACCTGGCCGATCAGGTGCCTTATCTCGATGCGGACGAAGCCTGGAAATCCCGAATCGAGAAATTTCACTCCATGGACACATTCGATCCCTCCGTCCCGTCGACCATCAAAGCTGAATTACGCCATTACCAGGTGGACGGATTCAAATGGCTGACCCGCCTGGCCCATCTGGGGGTCGGCGGTTGTCTGGCGGACGACATGGGGTTGGGAAAAACGCTCCAGGCCCTGGCAGTTCTCGTGGATCGCGCTTCCGCTGGGCCGGCTCTCGTTGTCGCTCCCACCTCCGTTTGCATGAACTGGATGGCGGAGGCGAATCGGTTCGCACCAACCCTCAATCCGCTCCTATTCGGTACAGGGAACAGGGAGGAGATGGTCGCGGCGGCGGGTCCCTTCACCATGCTCGTCTGCAGTTACGGCCTGTTGCTCCAGGAAGCCGCCCTGTTGTCGTCCGTAAGGTGGAGCACGATTGTCCTCGATGAGGCACAGGCCATCAAGAACATGACCACCAAGCGGTCCCAGGCGGCCATGAGCCTCAACGGTGATTTCAAGCTCATCACCACAGGCACCCCCATTGAGAATCACCTGAGCGAGTTCTGGACCCTGTTCAACTTCATCAATCCCGGTCTGCTCGGATCCTTCAAGAGATTCAACGAGCGTTTCGCCGTGCCCATCGAGAAATACGGCAGCAGAGAATCAAAGAAGCGGCTCAAGAAGCTCATCAGACCCTTCATTCTGCGCCGTTTGAAATCGGAGGTCCTGGATGAGCTGCCCTCCCGGACCGAAGTGGCTCTACAGGTGGAAATGACCCCCCAGGAAGCAGCCTTCTACGAAGCTCTCAGGCAGCAGGCAATGGAGAGGCTTGTACGTGATACCGCCCCCGCGGATCAGAAGCATTTGAAGATTCTGGCCGAGATCACGAGACTCCGGCTGGCATGCTGCAATGCGCGGCTGGTTGCCCCGGAAAGCCGCATTCCAAGTTCAAAGCTGGGTCTGTTCGGGGAAATCGTCACCGATCTTCTGGAAAATGGACACAAGGCCCTGGTGTTCAGCCAGTTTGTCGGGCATCTGGATTTGATTCGGGAATACCTCGATCGGAAGAGGATCGACTATCGCTATCTGGATGGAAGCACTCCCCTCAGGGAGCGCCGCAGGGAAGTGGACGCCTTCCAGTCGGGATTTGGAGACCTCTTCCTCATCAGCCTTCGGGCAGGTGGTCTGGGGCTGAATCTTACCGCGGCGGACTACGTGATTCACATGGACCCGTGGTGGAATCCGGCCGTGGAGGATCAGGCGGCCGATCGGGCGCATCGCATCGGACAAAGGCACCCGGTGACCATCTACAAACTGGTGACGAGAGGCACCATTGAAGAGAAGATCGTGAAGCTCCATCACGAAAAAAGAGACCTGGCCACAAGCCTTTTGGACGGAACGAACATCAGCGGAAGGATATCCGCGGAAGAACTGCTCCAACTGATCAGGGAGAACTGAAGTGCTGGTTCCTCAATTGGCCGGGGCGGACCGAGGGAGTCACGGATTCCCTAGATTCAGCAACTTTTCAATAAGTCCCGCTAACCATAGCTTTGTAGGTCGGGTTTCCGTACCTGACACATTGGCGCAAAGGCTGTCGGGATTGGAATCCCGACCTACTTGTTGAGAAAACACGGTCAAAGGGTTCGCGAGATCCGTGTCGGGTCTTCCAACGCTGCCCATGCCATGGAGGTGTGCTCATGAATGATTCCCATAGAGTTGACTACTCTTCCCTCGATCGTCCTGAAGTTCTCGACCGCCTGTTTCATCCGCGCCGCGAATGGAGAAGTGCGGACAGGGGAGGGCCTTCCCTGGATGTGCTCATCCCCGTGGAGAACGATGTGGTTGTCGGTGGCCGCTTCCATATGACGGGAAAGGATGCTGCAAATATTCTCTTCTTCCATGGAAACGGGGAAATCGTCGCGGATTATGACGATCTCGCTCCCCTCTACAACCGCATGGGGATCAACTTCCTGGCCGTGGATTACAGGGGGTACGGGCAGTCGACGGGCCATCCGACGGTCACCGGCATGATGCAGGACTGTCACGTGATCTTCCGCTTCGTTACGGACTGGCTCCGTGAAAACGGCTACGACGGTCAGTTGATTCCCATGGGGAGGTCTCTCGGAAGTGCCTCGGTTGCTGAGATCGCCGCAAGGTATGAGGACGGAATCGACGCCCTTGTCATAGAAAGCGGATTTGCCTATGCGATCCCTCTCCTGGAGCTTCTGGGGGTTGATGCCGCATCTATCGGGTTCCGGGAGGAAGAGGGCTTCCGGAATGCGGACAAGCTCCGAAGGTTTAAGAAACCGCTGCTCATCATCCATGCCGAATTCGATCACATCATCCCCTTTTCCGATGCCACGGCCCTCTATGAAGCGTGTCCTTCCGCAGACAAGACCCTCCTCAGAATCCCGGGGGCGAACCACAACGATATCTTCGCCCGGGGTCTGATGGAATATATGAGTGCAGTGAAAAAGCTTGTGGATGGCCTGCGGAAAGGTGTGGAATGACTTTTCAATAAGCTCAGGTAACGACGACCACGCAGGTCGGGTTTCCATACCCGACCCCCTGGTACAAAGGCTGCCGCGATTGGCATCCCGACCTGCTCATTGAGAAGGTACGGTGTGAGAGGGTGGCACGCGTGAGTCCGGCAAAAGAAGGCGCGCGTAACTCTCAAAACCCCATCATCTTCTTCTCGTAAACCACAAGGGGCTCGTATCCAAAGAGGGCGTTGAGATGGTGCAGAAGAGCATGCCGCCCCTCATCCCTCCATGACTGGATGATCTTTCGGTCAACCTGTTGATAGATCGCCAGATTCTCGGCAAGCGAGCGAGCCGGGTTTGTGCCGTCCATGCCTGCCCGGTGTTCATGGATCAGGCTCAGCCACATTTCGCTGACTCCCATGATGAAGTAGGGCCACGTTTTCTGTATGGCTGGAGACCAGCTCCTGTCGCTGGTATCCTCCGGCCGAGGCTTGCTCACGGTCGATGTGTCGTCGTATGTGTCCCGGATGAGGAGACCGGAGCTCCTGAGCAGTTTGAAATCCGGATTGGAATGGAGATCCTCGAAGATCTCAAGGGCCTTGAGGGGGGAAGAGTAGAAGATGAAGCTGAATTGGTGCCCGGCAGCATCCGGGGCGGCTCTGCGATGGAACCTCCAGAGGCTGATGCCGCATCTGTGCTTCTCCAATACGGGCCTCACCACCTTGTCGGCCAGATAGAGGTCCACATTCCAGAGAGGCTCGGTGTTTTCCGCCCACTTGATGCCATATCGGGCATGCCACCATCCGCCGGGACCTGAAGCGGCTTCATGTTTCTTGAAGCCGGTACCCTCCGGCCTGGAAGGTTGCATGGTTGCACATCCGGACAAAAGGAAAGATACGGCCGACAGGATGATAATGAACGCGCATCGCTTCCCGGGAAACACTTTGTACCTCCTCTTCAGGAACGGATGAGACAGCGCCGGGGCTCCAGCCAGGCAACTTCTCAATATTTCCAGGCAGCGACAGCTCTGCAGGTCGGGCTTCCATACCCGACACCCTGGCGTAAAAAGTGCCGGGATTGGAAACTCGACCAACTTATTGAGAAAGCATCCAGCCAGCCCCCAAGATGCGGGAAATCCTCCGGAAGATTCCCTCGAAACGCTCGAAAATGCAACTTGATATTCCCTGAAGTCATGAATAAGCTATGCCGAGGTTTCCCTGAATCAGGATTTCCCTTGAGGTGGAAGAATGAACAAGGACTCCGGCCTTTCACAGATTCAAATTGCTTATTTCCCGGAAAGAAGATCCGGAAATGACCGAAGGGCGAAACCGACTTCCCCGTTCAGCTGGTCAAGCATATCCGGGTCCAGGAAGCATATTCGCAGAGCGGAAGACAGGGAGAAGCACCGTTTTGTGGATGTATACAGCCCGGGATTTCTCCTGGTCATTCTCATAGTCCTGTCTTTTTCCCTGTTGGATGCCTACCTGACTCTCCACCTGATCAACCAGGGGGCCCAGGAGCTCAACCCGGTCATGGCTTTCTTTCTGGAATTCGGACACATGCCCTTCCTTCTGGTGAAATATTTCCTCACAGCCTTTGGCCTTGTGGCTCTCCTCATTCTCAAGAACTGCACATTGTGGGGTGGAAGGATCAGCGCCAGGGTCGTTCTCCTGACCGTCCCCTTTCTGTACGGCCTCCTGATCGCCTATGAGCTCTTTCTTATCAGCAAGGTCACGAGCTAGCGGATCACTGCAATGGAAGCACGGAACCATCTGAAAAGAACTTCATGGTTGATCAGACAGCTCTACGCGCCTGACGCATTCGCGAGACGCGATGAAACAGACGACAAGGTGTTCTATGCGGTGGACCGGTTCGTCGAGCACCTGGATTCCCTTGCGCTTTCCACCGTGGAACAGGTGATCGGGCAGTTGATTGTGGAGGAGACCCCGGTCATTCTGGATCTGATGGCCGGCTGGGATTCCCACATCCCGCAGTCTATCAAACCGTCACGGGTTGCAGGACTCGGGCTGAATCCAAATGAGCTCGCCGGCAACAGGGCGCTCACCGACTTTGTCCTCCACGACATCAATGAGAATCCCACGCTGCCGTTTCCGGATGAGTGCTTCGACGTCGTCCTGAACACGGTTTCCATCGACTATATGACTCAGCCGCTGGAAGTGTTCACGGAAGTGGCAAGGGTCCTCAAGCCCAACGGGGTTTTCATCGTTGTTTTCTCCAACCGGATGTTTCCCCAGAAGGTCGTCAAGATGTGGTGGCGCTTGAACGAGGAGGAGAGGGTCATCCTGGTGGAGGAGCTTTTCAAGTATGTGGAGCTGTTCGAAGAGCCCCGGACGTTCGTCAGCAGGGACAGGCCCCGGCCGGTGGATGACAGGCATGCGCATCTGGGGATTCCAAGCGATCCGGTCTATGTCGTCTATGCCGACAGGAAGGGACCCCATCCGCTGGTCCGGCCGCAGCCTCATATGGAGTAGTACTCTGTCGGATTGATCGTACCGCCCTTCTCATTCACACTCCGGAGGTCCTTGTTTCGCCAGCGTTTCCGCGACTTCAAGGAGCCTCATGAACCACTCCTCCCTCGGCCTTCCCCTTTTCAGATCCATCTCACCGAGTGCTTCCTCAATGGGCACGATGGTCAGGCCCCTTCCGCGAAGTCCCAGGACCTGCACGGTCGTCTTTTCCTCTTCCATGGCCTTGAGGAGCGCAAAGGCCGCTTCCGCGCCCATCCGGCTTGCGGTGATCCGGTCAAAGGCACTGGGGATCCCTCCCCGCTGCAGGTGACCGAGAATGGCCGTTCGCACCTCAAAGAGACCTTTGCTTTCCTCTTCGAAAAGGCGGCATATGAAATCGGTGGTGTAGTGATAGGAGCTCTGTTCGTTGCGCAGGTAGATGAACATCCTCTTTCCGCGGGAAAAGCTCTCTTTCATGATTTCCACGTCTCTGTTGAGGTCGGCCAGACTGATCCCGATTTCGGGAAGGTAGGCCTTTTCGGCTCCCGAGGCCATGGCACCCATGAGGGCGAGAAACCCGCATTCCCGTCCCATCACTTCCACGATGAAGGTGCGACGGGTCGCCCCCGCCGTGTGACGTATCTTGTCCACGGCCTCCACGATGTTGTTGAGGGCCGTGTCCGAGCCGATGGAGAATTCCGTGCATGGCAGGTTATTGTCGATCGTGGCGGGCAGGATGATCATGGGGATGTTCAACGCGTCGTATCTATGGCGCATTTCTGTTATCTGCCGGATTTTGAGATAGGTGCCCAGACCCCCGATGGCAATGAGGGCCCGGATTTGCCGCTTGCTGATGTTTGCGGCGATTTTTGGGAAGTCGGATTCTTCAAAGGTGAATCGCGCGGTCCCGATTTCCGATGCGGGCCGATTGACCCAACTGACCATTTCATGCCAGTCGAGCTCGACGAAATCATCCCGGATCAGGCCGTAGAACCCGTCTCTAGAGCCGTAAACAGGAACGCCATGGTTGAGGAGGCATCGGGCGGCAACACTGACAGCCGCATTCATCCCCGGGGCATCGGCACCTGCGGTGAGAATGGCCACTGCCCCATCGGCGCTCCTTTCCTGAGCCGGTGTGATGCGGGTCAGGGTTTTCACGAGATCCAGGTAATAGCGAAAACTCTCTCCCCGCAATTCCAGTGCCTTCCCGTAATTCCCGTTCTCGATCTCCTGGCGCACGGCCTGGCTCTTTTCCACCACTTCCACGAGGGGTGTGGCCACAACCCTGTTTTTGATCAGCCCGATCATGTGGCTGTGAGGGCGATTCGGTTCGTTGACGAGAAGATCTACGGCAGCCACTCCCAGGCGGGTTGCAAGAAGGCGGTCGAACGCGCTGGGAGAGCCTCCCCGCTGAACGTGGCCGAGCACCGTGACCCGGACGTCGATCCCAAGGCGCTCGCTGAGGATCTTCCTGATCTCACTGGAACTGATAAGCAGCCCATCGGCGTGGCGTGCTCCTTCGGCGACAATGATCATCTGATGGGGACGCCCCAGCTGTCTTGATTTCTCGATGGAGGCGACCATTTTCTGATGCCACCTGAGCTCCAGTTCCTCCTCGGGCACCAGCACCCAGGAGGCCCCTCCAGCAAGAGACGCCGCCAGGGCCAGGTACCCACAGTGACGGCCCATGGTCTCCACCACGAAGGTCCGCTGATGGGAAGCCGCGGTGGACGCCAGATTGTCAATGGCCCGGACAATGTGATTCAGTGCCGTGTCAGCACCGATGGACATGTCGGTTCCATGAAGATCGTTGTCGATGGAACCGGGAAGCCCCACTATTTTCAGAACGGGATTCTCCTGTCGAGATTCCAGGTCCGAATGGTTCGTCAGGATGTCGGCAACGTGCTCGGGCCATTCGGAGGAGAGCACGTGCGCACCCATGAGGGAACCGTCGCCTCCGATGACGATCAAGGCCTCGATTCCGGCCTTGAGCAGGTTCAGGGCTGCAAGCCTCCTTCCCTCCTTTGTTCGGAAGAGATCCGAGCGGGCAGTTCCCAGGAAGGTGCCGCCCTTTTGGAGAATGCCTCCCACGTCACCCCACTTGAGGAGGCGAATGTGATCCCCTCCCTGCACCAGCCCCTCGTAACCGTCGAAGATACCCCAAACCCTGATGCCCCGGTCGATGGCACGGCGGACTACGGCCCTCACTGCGGCGTTCATTCCCGGTGAGTCACCGCCGCTTGTCATGACCCCTATGATTGTCGTCATCGAGTTGCTCCTTCGTTGATGAACATGCCGGCATGTTCCACTGCCTTGAAAAATCTTGATTCCCCCACAGTCCCTCATACCCCCTTCAGTGTACCCATGATCATGAAAAGCACAGGATTTCACCGCGGAGTGCGCTGAGCCCGCAGAGATCTTGAATACGAAATCTCTCAGCGATCTCAGCGTGCTCAGCGGTGAAAGAACTTTTCGTAACAGAGGACGCCCGGACCGCCGAGAGAACTCTCCATAGGAACGTCTGCGGGCCATCCGCACTCGGCGGTGTATTCTTTCAAGGTACGGATCAATTCTCAGCCATGCGCCTGGAGAAATACAGGGCCGCCGCCCGTTGAAGCATGGTCTTGCTGATCTCGACAGGCCGTTCTTCATATGCGCTGATGGATGCCACGATATCAAGGAGATCCAGTGGATAACAGGCCCTCAGATCCTTTCTGCCGGAGTGGGCTATACAGAGTCTTCGCAGGTAGTCGAAGATTTCGGGATCGCACTGAAGACCTCTTCCCTGAAGCAGCCTGCGAAAGACCTTGTCGAAGTCCGAAGGTTCGATGGCAGGCACATGCACCTTGTTTCGAATCCGTCTCAGGAAGGCGTCATCCGCAAGTCTGCCTGGATCCAGGTT
>JAAYUJ010000206.1 GCA_012517775.1 Deltaproteobacteria bacterium | reverse complement strand
TCAACTGGGCGGATACCAATACGGTAGTTCTCATCCTCGACTCCCTCGAAACCATTCGAAAGTTCTTCAAATCCAACGGGTCCAATTGCCTGCTTTTTCCGGACACCTGCCGCAAATCCCGGGTAAGTCGGAGATGACCGCGGGTGTCGAAGCGTTCGCCCCCTTAAGGTGCCTATCCGATTAATGACAGAAGTGGAGGCCAGAAACCGAGAGGCTGCAGTATTTGAAAAAGTCGGAGTTTTGCTCTAGGATGCCTTGTATGAGTCGAGGGAGGCGAACATACGCAGGTGATCGTCAGTTCTTTGAATACTGATGCTCAAGCAAGGCGCGGAATCTAAGGTCGAGTTCCGAGGGTTGTGACTATCAAAGGATGATTTCAATGGACCAGAGCAGTATGGAGTTTTGGCAACAGCATTCATCGCGTTTCCTCAAAATGGTTTTCCAGTCCGACAAACGGGAAAGCCTTCAACATCCGGATGGATACGGTAAGGCAACAAGGGAATGCGGGGACACGATTGAAATCTTTCTAATCATTCGGCATGGCGCAATACGGTCGGCTTCATTTCAGTCCCATGGCTGCATCTATTCCATAGCATGTGCGAACGCCCTGGTGAGCCTTGTGGAGGGCAAGACGCTGGAGGAAGCCTTGCAAATCACTCCGGATGCGATCATCGATTATCTGGAAACACTCCCGAAAGAGGAGAGCCACTGTGCAATTCTAGCCGTCCGGGCACTGCACGCGGCTCTAATGGACACACGAGAGGTGGAAAGGCAACCCTGGAAGAAATTCTATCCTCGAAAGGAGCGGTGAACACCTGTGCAGAGTCTTTCGCCGGTTGGAGAGCACGGAAGACTCTTGAGAGAGTGTACGGGTGGTTTTCTCTCTCGAAATGCCTTCGATACCCATTGAAATGGCCACCAACCGGTAAGAGTCAAGCCCGTCGATGCCCGAGGGCCCTCAATGGCGGCAAATATCGGCTGCGCCCCTCATGATTTTTTCCTCATCCAGTCTTCTCTTCAGCCACACAAGAACCTTTTCGAACTCGCTCTTCAGTTCTGCCAGAGCCTGACCGCGGTGGCTCACCCGGGATTTCTCGTCGAGGGTCATTTCGCCGAATGTTTTTCCCAGGGGTTCATAGTAGAAAACAGGATCGTATCCGAAACCGTTTTCACCGCGGGGACTCTCCAGGATCTGCCCCTCGCAGAAGGCTTCGTAGGTCAGAGCAGGACCCGAGGGAACCGCGAGGGAGAGCACGCAGACAAATCGTGCGCGGCGATTGGTAACACCCTTGAGGGATTCGAGGAGTTTCCTGTTATTTTCTTCATCAGTTGCATCCGGTCCGGCGTAGCGAGCCGAGAAGACGCCTGGAGCTCCACCGAGGGCTTCCACTTCGAGGCCCGAATCGTCGGCCAGAGCGGGAAAACCGAGCACTTTAGCCGTAAAGCTGGCCTTCTTGTATGCATTTTCGTCAAAGGAATTCTCGTCTTCCTTCACCTCCGGAATTGGGCCGAAGTCGTTCAAATCTTTGATATCAATAGGGAACTCCGAAAGAAACTCCTTGATTTCCCTTGATTTCCCACGATTTCTCGTGGCAAGGACGAGGATGATGTTTTCCATGGCAAAAGCCTTCTTCTCCTGAGTCAAGTTACATTTTCACAGCGGCTGGTTACATACATAGGGGGTAATTTCTCAGTAAGTCAAGGTAACCATAGTTCTGTAGGTCGGGTTTCCATACCCGACACCATGACGCAAAGGCTGTCGGGATTGGAATGCCGACCCGTTTATTGAGAAAGCACCATAGCGGCAAGCCTGCTGTGATCGCCCAATGGGATGGCGCATCTCTCCAGGGTGCCACGCCCATCCCGGTCAGAATGCTATCGGGTTGCGTGTGCGGAGCCCAGCATTGTTCCCTAGGCTATGAGGGGAGAGCTTCCCCCTTTTTTTCCCCGGTTGGCTCAGGCTTGCTCTTTCTGCCAAAAATATGCACGATCCATACGCTGATTTCATAAAGGATCAACAATGGGCCGGCCATCATCAACTGGGAGAAGACATCCGGTCCCGGGGTCAATGCGGCGGCAACGATGAAAATCACCACGACTGCAACCTTGCGCATGCGCCGCATGAGAGGGGCTGTGATGAGCCCCAGTTTTGCGAGGAAAAAGGCGAAAATGGGAAGCTCGAAAACAATACCGAACCCCAGGAGCAGCTTGGTGCTGAAGCGCAGGAATTCCCTGGTGGTGATCATCGGGGTGATGTAATCCGTGGCAAAGGATGCAAAGAACCTGAAGCCATATGGGAACACGCAGAAGTATCCGAAAAGGGCCCCCCCCAGGAAGAAGAAGCTGGAGAAAAACACGACAGGGATAAGGGCGCGCTTTTCGTGCTCGTAGAGCCCGGGGGCGATAAAGCGCCATATGTGGAAGAGCATGACCGGAACTGCAAGCCCCACTCCGGCGATAAAGGATACCTTCATATAGGTGAAAAAAGCCTCGTGGGGGGCAGTGGCGATCAGCTTTACCGTCTGATCTTTGGGGAGAGCTTCAAGCCATGGTTTGCAAAGGATTTGAAAAAGCTGCTCGGCAAAATTGTAGCTGATGATGAAACCAAGGAAAACTGCTACCACACAGGCAATAAGCCTCTTACGCAGTTCATGGAGGTGCTCGGTGAAGGGTAAACGCTTCTCGTCTGCCGCTGTCGTTGTTGTGTCAGTCATGGATCAACATGTCCGGTAGTTGAGTGGGTCGGCTTGTTCTCCCGGGATGGTTCAGAGGTTTCCGCGGCGGAAAGTGCTTCTCTTTCCGAGTTCACGGACTGCTCGGATGCTGCCTCGGCTGGCGTGGGTGTGTCGAGCTCGCGCACGTCGGGAACAGGCCTGATTTCTATGGGTGTAGACGCCTTTGATCCGTACAGGACTTCTCTTTGAGCTGCGTGGAATTCATGCTTGATCTCCCGAACAGTCTCATCCTGATCGAATGTCTGCTTGATCTCGTTCATGGCTTTGCGAAATTCGGCGTAACCTCTTCCCATCGCTCTTGCCAGATCGGGAAGTCGCTCCGGACCATAGACGAGCAGTGCAACCACAAGGATCACAAGCAATTCAGGAAAGCCAATATCAAACATGAATTGAAATTTCCCTTCTCAGGGCCTCGAAGGCCGGGATGCAAGGGTTTCATCCTGCATCCAGATGCGAGATCAGGCTGAATGAGATGCCCGTTTTTTCGGCTACACACTAGATATCAAGCGGATGCAAAGCAAGGAGAAACTGTCGCCAGAGGACAAAAAGGATGTCGCCCTTTCAGGAAGATCCTTTGACTCCCTGGTTTTTTGGCTTCTCGGCTGTGGCGCCGATATCCCCCCGCCCATGATCGAGCTTGCTGTCCGATGAAGGTTCATCACGAATGGCCTTCTTAAATTCCGTAATGCTCTTTCCCAAACCCTCGCCCAGTTGAGGCAACCGTTTGGCTCCAAAAATGAAAACGATGACTCCGGCCACAACAATCAGTTCCCATGGTCCCAATCCGAGCACTGGCGCCCCTCCCCTCGTTCTATCTGGCGTAGCTGTGAAGGCCGCTGAGCCAGAAGTTCACTCCAAAATACGTAAACAGGACACAGGTGAATCCGATCAAAGAAAGCCATGCGACTCTGCTACCCTTCCAGCCCTGCATCGTTCTTGCGTGGAGCAGGGCGGCGTATATCAACCAGGTGATGAGTGACCATGTCTCCTTGGGATCCCAGCTCCAGTAGTTCCCCCAGGCGGAATTCGCCCAGACCGAACCGGTAATGATACCGAGGGAGAGCCACAGAAACCCGAAAAGCACCATCTGATAGTTGAACTCGTCGAGTTCCCGCTGGCTTGGCAGAATGGCGAAGATGCCCCTGGGATGAGGATTTGCCTTCTGTGCCTTTTGCAGAAGGTAAGCAACGCTGATTCCTACAGAAACAGCAAAGGCTGCATATCCCAGGAAACAGGTGATCACATGAGCGATCAACCAGTTGCTTTTCAGAGCAGGAAGCAGCGGCTGGATCTTGGTATCGACGCCTTTGGAAAAGGATGCGTAAGCCATGGCCAGGAAAGCGAACAGACTGGGAAAAACCCCGAGCGCCTTGTGACCGAAACGTCTCTCCAGGGGCAGATAGATGAATACGATGGCCCATGCCCCAAAAACCAGGGATTCATACAAATTGGAAAGGGGAGCATGCCCATAACCCATCTGATAGGATTCAATCCAGCGCAGTATGATTCCCGCGGTTTGCACGGTGAGGCTTACCACAGCGAACACACTGCCTGCGGACAACAACGGTCTGAACCTGAAAACGACACCACTCAGGTACAGGATTGTACACATGAGATACGCAAATGTCGTTATGCTCAAAAGAAGGGAACTGTTAACCATGACTCGTACCGCCCTTTTGTTTCCCTATACTCTTTGCCGCCAATGCGTCTGCCAGTCGGGCGCACAAGCTCTGGAATTCCTGCTCAAAGGCCAGGCCGTTCTTGCTTGTTCTGCCAGCGATGATGATTCGCGTCCCTCCGGTCTTGACCGGGTCAGCCAGTATCCAAAGTTTCTGATGACTGGTGTAAAAGCACAAGCCAATTCCCACAAGCATGACGGTGAAGCCTGCATATACCACCCACACCCCCGGGTCTCGCTTCACCTGGAGCCCCGTGTAGAATGCCGATTCGCACCTGAGCACCTTTATATGATAGTTCTGAATCCGGTTGCCGTGGAAATCCGGACGATCGATCAGGATCCACGAGCCAACGGGCTGCTGCCCCTTTTTGAGCAGGACGATGCCTGCGGCCGGACCAAAGTTGCTGAAATCCTTCTGGTATTCAACGACTTGAACCTTGTCATCCGTATCGGGAATGACGCGGGTCTCCCGAAACGGCAGGGTCATTTTTCGCACATGATCCGAATCCCTGTCTTTGAGCTCAAGCTCAATCTCCTTGAGAATCGTTCCGTATGAAGACTGGTAGAAGGTCACTCCCTCATAGGTCAATGGATCATTCACCAGGACGGATTGTTTGAAAGCCTCCTGCCCGTTCCTTAGAATGGACAGATCAGATCGGAATTCCCTGGGCATCCCCGTGTCGTAGAAGGATATTTCAAAATCATTGCAGCGCACATCAAATGGCAATTCCAATACGTGTGCGCTCTTGACAAGTTGAACTTCATTGGATGTATTCCCTTCTTGGAGCTGCATGAAACCTTTGAAGCCATACAGCGAGCCCAGAAGCGCTCCAGACAGGATCATGAGGACGCTTGCGTGAACGACATAGACCATGAGGCGGCTCCAGCGCCTCTTCTCCGCGACTGCACTGAATGAGGTTCCTGTTCCCAGTATTCGGAGCTTGGAGAAATCTCTTGAGATCAGATCGCTGACGCGGGACACAGCCACTTCCAGAGGCAGGTTGATGAAAAGCTCGCGATTTTGGGAGAACTTGGTGAGTTTGTCGGCGTTAATCTGATCTTCGCGGTGTGTGATGAGCTTGATGGTTTTAGGGAGGCGATCAACGCTGCAGACTACTAGATTGATGGAAAGGAGCAGCAGCAGGAACTGAAACCATGTGGCGTGATAGAGATCATGCAGGCTGAATGTCTCGATCCACCAGAAGAAACCCTGAGAGAAGTGGCTTCGCATTTCCTCCAG
>JAAYUJ010000002.1 GCA_012517775.1 Deltaproteobacteria bacterium | reverse complement strand
GGCCTTCCGCAAACGTTTTGCACGTTTCAAATCTTCGGGGTCAGCCTTCTGTTGCTTCTTGATAGTTCCATGGGTGAGGAGAATGACCCGGCCGACATCGAAGAAACAGTAGATGCGCACCTGCCCTTGCTTAATTGCATAGATGCCGTCTTCCTCCAGCCTGAACTTTTGCTCGTTGCGAGGTGTGCCTTCGTCAGCCATACGCACAATGAACCGGAGCAGGCGGTCTCTCGTGTTTTCCGGAAGCGCCTTCGTGAACTCCTCCACATGAGACCGGCCGTTCCTGAGGATTTCATGGATGCTGAACGCCGCTCCTTCCGCTATGAGACGTGTCTTTACACTCACTTAGTTAACTCCCAGGTTAACTCACGTCAATCTCTTTTTCGGTTTCCATGGCGTATTTCTAAAACAATTCTTCGCTACATCCGCTTCCAGTCGGAGCGTGTTGGTTCGGGGTTCAAGGCTCCAATCCATGGGCGATGGCGTAGGACTTGTTGGTCCGGCATTTTTCCTTCACGCGTTTGACACCCTCTTTCCCCAAAGATTGGACGACTGCCTGCAAGTCGAGCATCTTGTCAACGCTGCGTGAAACATATTGCCCCACTTCGTCGACGGTGAAGATCAGCGCTTTGCCGGGTTCACGCCTCGAGGTCAATTCAAAAGCCTTTCCGCCAGGAGGTTGGCAGAGATGTCGGCGCGTCCGGACCCGACGGATCGTGCATAGGAATCCGCCTGGGGATATGTGCCGGGGTCCATGGCATGCAATACGGCGCTGGCTTCATTGATGGCGAGGCCGAGTTTGGGTCGCAATTCCCATGGCTTGCCGTGAGTTTCCAGGAAACGATTTTTGAAGTCATTCAAGCGACCGTCACCTTCCAGAGTGATTTCCAGTTCAGCGAGATCCAGGCCCTCTGCATAACCGAGGTCCCGCAGGAGTGCCTTGTAAATGATCTCGGTGATCCGCTCACTGGCCGTGCGGACCCCTCTGTCCATGGAAACGTCGAAAATGACGGCCCGGGTGGGAAGGGTGTGGTTGATGACTTCGAGCAAACCACCGATCTTCTGGTCCTGTAAGCTGAGCTTGAAGATGTCGGAAGCCGACTTGCCGGCTACCCCCCTCGCACCCAAGGTGTAACCCAGGATCTTTGTAAAGGAGGATTTACCGGACCCGAAGAAGCCCGAAACCCAGATGCCGATGCCTTCTCGGGGATTCTTCGCAACCTGGATGATTTCATCAAAGACGGTCCGGAAATGCTCCTTGATGGAGTCGGTGGCGATGTATTCCTCAAGTTCGTTGAGGACCGACTCCTCATTGGCCTGGTCGACTTTGATGACTTCTTCGATCTTGCGATTAATCGGTTTGGCGAAGAGGGTGCGAATGATCTGCATCAATGGCCTCCGTATATCTTGACACGGTAATTGTATGCGCCGAGGTTTGCGCGATCGGGAAGATTCATGAAGCGCAGGTCGGTTCTCCCTTCCGCTGTACCGGGATAGAAGAGAACCATGGGGACCATGGTGCGGCCGTGCATCTCGTCGAGGAGCGTGGAACATCGGTAAATCCCGGGAGCCAGGGCGGCGGCCCGGACGAGGAACACGATGTCCTTATCAGGGTTGAGGGTCGACGTCATTTCGGTCAACAGTTTCCGTAGAGGAAGGAAGTCGTCGTCGGAAAGGAGGTTGTAAACCTTCACCTGGGCCCGTTCAAAACCGAATTGCTTTTCTTCGGCGATGATGGATTCGAGCCCCTCCGTCTCCTGGACGACTTTCCAGAGCAATCGGGCCAGGGAGACGAACGTCACCTTCTTCCCATGATTCCCCTCAAGGGAATGGGCAAGGAGCCTGGCATGTTTTCGGCACTCGTATTCGTCCCAGGGATCATAGC
Organism: Deltaproteobacteria bacterium; assembly: GCA_012517775.1. Lineage (GTDB taxonomy): Bacteria > Desulfobacterota > Syntrophobacteria > Syntrophobacterales > Syntrophobacteraceae > JAAYUJ01. The sequence goes on along the minus strand of JAAYUJ010000002.1, from coordinate 3,116 downwards.
GAAAGATGGCGAAGGGAAGGTCGTGGTAGGCGCTGATCCGCAGCGGCTGTGCAACAAGGTCTTCTTCCAGAATTCTAATCTGCTCTTCGAGCAACGACATCAGCCATCTCCTCGACGGTCTTCACGGTGAATTCAATGCGGTGAAGGTTGCCGGCAGCATCGTAGCGCAGCAATCTAAGTTGCTGGGCTTCAAGAAATAGCTTTTCCACCAACGATGAGGGGAGCAAAAAAGATTCCAGTCAGGGTGATTGATGAGGTTGCCACCGGAGACCCCGCGGTGATCAAGCAGAAAAGCGATGTAGGCGAAGGATTCAATGGGAAGGTAAATCGGAGCAATTCGCTTCCGGATGTGCCTTCAAGGATTCCGAAATCCCTCAGTGCCGCGAGGAGGCCTCTCCATACCGGTTGCCTTCATGCGTGCAAAGGCTGGCTAAATTGTGTCCGGTGGTGAGTGCGCCGCAGGCACACGGAAAGGGGGCTCAAGAATGAGCTGACCTATCGTGCATAAGCTGCACGGGACATGAAGGCAGGCGCTTCGAAGTCGGCTACCAGGAGCAAGCTTCAAACCACTCCAAGCTGCTGCGGTCAAGAGCTGTCCGCAGTGGGCGTTGGAGTCAAAGCGACGGGGACGTACCCTGAGCAGTTGAGGATCAGGAGAGACGAACGCAAGTGAACCTCCGTTGAAGCATTGTAAGGCAGAAAACTGCTCGTCGAAACCAGGGGCTTCATTACCTCCTGGGACAAGCCTGTCGGATACCTGGCAACTGGGCAGGCGGCGGCCGTTGTATAGGAGGCATGACTCCGATCCGGGCTCTCGTGCAAAACTGCGGGAACCAGTCGCCCTGATGGCAAGGAGTCTGGAAACGACAGCCGCATCTGTTTGTGCACTGGCAGCCAGGGATGGTTGGCATGTTTGCTTGACGGGAGCGGTGTGAGTCGAGAGGTTCACGCACCGTTTTGAGAGGGGGCGGGGGTGAAATCCCCCCGGCCTGCTCACCATCGCCGGTCAGAAACGAGAAGATCTTCGCCGGAACCATAATCAGCTGTTTCTTGAAGTGTTTGAGAGGAGAGGCCTTGACTACGGATTTGCCGAGGCATTTCCTGCATGAGACAATGGATGCGGACTTTCTTTTGCCGCGTCGAAATTAACGAATTTGAGAGGCAAAAACGGGTTGACAGCCTGTAGTATTTCCTGATAGTTCATACCCGCGTCTCCGGCGTGGGGTCGAGGTTGTCGGTATGCTTGCGCCTTCAATAGGGTTGGGCGTGAGGTACTCCCCGAAACAGTATGGCCGCGTTCATAAGGTTCCGGCGCCAAAGAAATTGGATTAGGAATTTCCGTTGATTAGCCGGTGGGTTCGGTACCCTATATCCGCAGGCATCAGGTTCAACTCCCGCCGAGCATACCACCAGATGAATCGGGCCGTTAGCTCAATGGGTAGAGCAGCTGACTCTTAATCAGGAGGTTCGGGGTTCGAGTCCCTGACGGCCCACCAGGAAGAATCAAAGGCTTACAGGCTTTCGCCTGTGGGCCTTTTTTCTTTGGGTACGTCAGGGCTGCACAAAATTCCATTCTGCTCACGCACCCAAACTCCCAAATCAATGCCCTCCGAGGCAATCCTTGGCATTCCCCGACGCATTGTTATGCTAATGCTGTAATGACAGCCCCCACACCTGGTCTACACCTCCCGTATAGACTACCTGAATCCTTTGGGTGAAATATGCCATTTTCGCCTGGTGTGCTCTGGGATACATCTCGACACACACGCGTCAGGGGGTTGATGGGAAAGGACAATCGGCGAAAGACACGTGTATTCAGCATGGTCAGGATACCATGCGATTTTTTCGGATTCAGTCCGGTTTGAAGTGATCAAAAATGGGTCTTTAGATCGAAATAATGCAACTTCTCAATAAGTAGGTCGGGATTCCAATCCCGACAGCCTTAGCACCAAGGTGTCGGGTATGGAAACCCGACCTACGAAGTTGTCGAAACCTGAACTTGTTGAGAAGTTGCGAAATAATGTGCAACTCAACACCAGCATATGGTGAGGCTATGTTGGCTAGCCCTCAATGATCGAAAGGGGCATGCACCGGATGATCCATACCCCTCGCCTTGCGGAAAACCCCTATCCCGTGTCTAGTACGTTCCGGTTTCCCCGTTTATGTAAGGAATCTTCGCCGGAACCGTGTTGTTTTTCTCATTGGATTCCACGATGATATCCGTCGAATCCACGACAGCTATGAGATATTTCCCTGCAAGTCCCTTCGCAAAGTACCCCAAGGAAACGGTTGCGCTCTTGGCTGGGGCGAGTGCACCGATCCTCACCCTCTTTATCAGTTTACCGGGAGTAGTCCCGTCGTTCGAAAGGTAGAAACTGGCGATGGACCGCCCGGAAGCGGCATTTCCGGCATTCGTGACCTTGAAGGAGTCTCGCAGGTACGAATTCGAGTATGTCAGCTCGTTATGGGTCCCAGTGAGGTCGGGATCCACGTCTCCATTGACATACACCGAGCAGGAATCCACGGCCTTCAGTCCTGTGTCGTCGATGACTGTCAGAGCAAACACCAGAGTGGCGCCATCATAGCTCAGATCCGGGGCGGTGAAGGAGTACCTAGCACCTGAGGTGTCCATAGAGTCGCGGGCAATCGTGACAGCAGGACCACTCGTCTGCGCCCACTGGTACGAAACGATGGTGCCGTCAGGATCATTGGATGCGGAGCCGTCGAGGGTGACCCTGACACCCTGGGAGACAACCTGGTCGGCGCCGGCATTGGCCTGAGGCGGCACGCTGTCCGCAACGTTCACGATACAGGTGGCTGTGGACTTGAGACCGCCCTGGTCAGTTACGGTCAGTTCAAAGGTGAGGGATTCGCCCTGTGTGCCAACGGAGGGAGCCCAAAAGTTTACGCGGACCTGAGACTCAGCGGTGGCGCCGCCATAAGAAGACCCCTTCATGCTGACGCCGGTGGAAAAACCAGCCATGCTATCCCCAGAGAAAGACACCGCCGTACCGGCGAGCTGTTTCCAGGAGTATTCGGCGATGCCGTCATCGGGATCCGTGGACTTGCTCCCGTCAAGGGTAACAAGGACGCCCTCGGTGACCGTCTGAGTGGGT
>JAAYUJ010000205.1 GCA_012517775.1 Deltaproteobacteria bacterium | reverse complement strand
TTCCCAGGGGTCACGAGCGCATCCTTTTCGTCGACGACGAAGAGACCCTGGCCTATGTTGGTAAAGAAGCACTGGAATCCCTGGGCTACGAGGTGGTTGTCTCCACGAACAGCCGGGAGGCCTTGGAATTGTTCCTCTCGGACCCCCATCGCTTCGACTTGGTCATCACGGACCAGACCATGCCCCGAATGGTCGGCATCGAGCTTGCCAGGAGACTTCACGAAGTGCGAAGCGACATTCCGGTCATCCTGTGCACGGGCTACAGCAATGCCGCTTCCAAGGAAAAATTGGATGGTACGGCCATCCGGGCAGTCCTCCTCAAACCTGTCCCTATTACCCAGCTGGCTCAAGAAATCCGGAAAGCTCTGGATAACCAATGAGATACAAACGGCGTTCGCCGCTTCTCAATAAGTCCAAACGATAGCTTTGTAGGTCGGGTTTCCATACCCGACACACTGGCGCAAAGGCTGTCGGGATTGGAATCCCGACCTACTTACTGACCTGAAAGAAATGAGCCCGGCTTCAATGGCTCCGCCCCCAAACCCTTCTGCATCATTGAGCCGAGCGCCTTTGGGTGAGTTTTTCCAGGTCTCTGATTTCAAAAAGAAACCGTGACGGACCTCCATATGACGTGTATTCATTTCCCCCTTCGATCCTGGGAGCAATGAGATAAAGACTCTTCCTGGCGCGGGTTGCGGCTACGTAGAAGAGTCGGCGCTCCTCTTCCAGACTCTCCGGGTTGAAGACCGAATAGGATGAGGGCAGGCAGCCGTCCACCAGGTGAATGAGAAAGACATGCTCCCATTCCAATCCCTTGGCAGAGTGAATGGTGGACAGGACAAGACGGTCGCCCCTGGAAGCCTCTCCGGGGAAATTCCCGCGGCTCGCCTCGGGAGGTTCGATGGTGAGATCGGACAGAAATTTCTCGACACTGTCATAGCGTTCAGCAATTTGAACCAGCGATGCCAGGTCATTGCGGCGTGATTCGAAATCCTCGTATTTTCCTTCGAAATAGGGATTGTAAAAATCCATGATCATCCGGACTTCATCCTTCAGATCCAGCTCCAAAGCATTCATGCGGTGGATCAGATCGCGGAGCCCGGCAAGTGCTTCCCCATATTTCTTCTTGGAGAAAGTACCTGAAGCCAATCCATCATATCCATGGCCGTTGTCCACAATGCTCCGGATGATCCTGTTTGCCGTGGCTCCTCCAACCCCGTCAAGGAGCATCAGGACCCGCCGCCATGCGATGGCATCCTTCAAATTGAAGCCGACCCGCAGAAAAGCCAGGACATCCTTCACATGGGCCGCTTCCACGAATTTGAGCCCCCCGTATTTGACGAATTCAATGCGATGGGCCGCAAGTTCCACTTCCAGGTCGTTGGAATGCCATCCGGATCGGAAAAGGACCGCTATGTCGCTCAGGGGGGTCCCATTGCGGACGAACTCCCTGACTTGCCTGCAAACCAGCTCGGCCTGGTGGAACTGGCTCTTGGGACGCACATACCAGGGCTTTTGCCTGCCCGGGAGATTCGAAAAAAGCTTCTTGCTGTATTTTTCCCGGGCATTGGAAATGATGGCGTTTGTGAGGGAGAGAATGGGCTGCGTGCTGCGATAGTTCTGTTCGAGGGTGGTTACCGTGGTGCCTGGAAACAGCTTTGGAAAGTCCATGATATTTCGGAAGTTGGCCCCCCGGAAGGAGTAGATGCTCTGGGAGTCGTCTCCAACCACCATCACATTCCGGTGCTCGGAGGCCAGGAGCTGCACGATTTTCGCCTGGAGCCTGTTCGTGTCCTGATACTCGTCTACCATGATGTAGCGGTATGTGTTGGAGAGCCTGATCCGGACAGATTCGTACTCCTCAAGGAGTCTTTTCAAATTTGAAAGGAGATCGTCGTAGTCCATCATGGATTTGTTCAGTTTATAGCGGGCGTATTCCTCTGCCAGCTTGCATACATTGTCCTCATGATGGGCATATTGCGGGTATTGCCTGGCAAGAATCTCGGCGAGGGATGCCCCCGTGTTGACCGAACGGGAGATGACATTCATGAGGGCGTCCTTTCGCGGGAAACGGGTCTTGGCCTGATGAAAACCGAGCTCCGTGCGCAGCATGGCAAGGACCTCTTCCGCGTCGGTCCTGTCCAGGATGGTGAATGAGTTGCTGTACCCGATGGTGCCGGCATACTTCCTGAGAATCAGGTTGCCGAAGGAATGGAAGGTGCCGCCGGAGACCCTGGAACAGCGGTTGTCCAGGATTCTGCTCGCCCGATGCATCATTTCCTGGGCGGACTTGCGCGTGAAGGTGAGAAGGAGGATGGAGCGGGGATCGACTCCTTGCTCCACAAGGTAGGCGACACGAAAGACCAGAGTGCGCGTCTTACCGGTTCCAGCACCCGCAATGACAAGGTGGGGACCGTTCAGATGAGTTACAGCGTTCAGCTGAGCCGTATTGAGCAATTTTTGGTAGTCGACGCATCCCGTGACGGTTCCTTCGAAGGTGTCCTTGGAAACATCTATCATCTCCGGTTTCCCTTTCGTCTCGCGCTGAATTTTGGCACAGCAACATGAATATACCATTTCCTCGCGCCATCCACTAATTGGAACCTTGTTACTCAGGAGGCCATTCGAAAGGACCTCCTCATTTTTCTCGGATTGGCCCTGCAAGTCGTGAAACGGTAAAAGAGGCAATTGACAGATCCGTGCAGGTGCATTACGAACACATAAGATACCTTGATCTCGCAGCGCAACAAATGCGTTTTCACACTGGCAGTCGTAAACACTTCTTCGACCTGCCTCGGAAAGGACAATCGACCATGAAGAAAACAAATATATACGAAGCCAACGGTTTTGACGCCAAATCCATGAAACGCCTTCTGGTCCATGATTCACCCTATTTCAAGGTGCTCAACTTCAACTTCAAGGCCGGCCAGCAACTGCCAGTTCACTCTCACGACATCGAAGGAGAGGTGAGCCTGGTAGTCCTGGAGGGAGAAGGTGAGTTTCTGGGCAAAGACGGGTCTTCGATGCCTGCAAAGGCCGGCGATGTGCTCATCTGTCCCATCAGCGACCCCCATGGCTTGAAGGCGGGGAGCGACCTCAGGCTGCTCGTGACCATTGCGCCGCCTATCTGAGGCCGCAGGGTCCCATGTATATACATGAGAGGCCCCGATCACGGTGCCAGTTGGGTTTTGTTTTCGCCGGAAGGAAGCACGGAGCAAAGATGCTGCCTGTCATAAAACGGGGTTTCTTATCTGGGACGAATCGCGGACGGCGGTCGTTGGGTCCCTGCAGATGCGGCTCGTTTGTGAGAAATGGAGAAGAAGGAGAAAGAGATGGCAAGGCATGTGGTTCTTGATGAAGAGTGCTGCATCGGGTGTGGTACATGTGCGGAGCTCTGTCCCGATGTGTTTGAAATGGACGCCGAGGCGGAAAAGGCCCGGGTCATTCGTTCAGAAGGCGGTGATGAGGAGTGCATTGAGGATGCCATCACAAGCTGTCCCAGTGAATGCATCTCCCTGGGAGGACTGATGCAGAAAAAGTCTTCATGACCCTGCGGGACACCCTGAACGATGAAAAGTGGCTTCGTAGATCGGGTTTCCATACCCGACATGCGTTCGCCGGAATTAGATTCCCGACCTACGAGCAGCGAACCAAAGAACTTTTCAGAGCAGCAGGTTGTGATGTTTAAGGGAATTCCCCTGCGAACTACAGTATGGTCATGGTCTGTCTGGAAAAGGAGGAGAGGGGCAAAAGGAGAGACGTGTCTGCACCATATGTGAATACCTTAGCGATCCAGAGACAGGGGATCCGGGAGAATGGGATCGCCCTGGGGACGCCTTTTGAAGACCTGTCCGAATACAGGGTTTGTATGCCATGCAGTGTTCCCGGAAGCGAGTCTGTCAAGGAAGGTAACACCTAATTCAGGAGGGAGTGAGATCGATGATTTTCTGCTTCAACGCCGGTGAATTGTTTCAAATTGCCATTGAAATGAAAGAGAACGCGGTCACGTTTTACGAAAAGGCCCGCGATACCGTCCAGGATCCCGAAGTCGCGAAGCTCTTTTCCGAACTGGCGAAAGAGGAAGAGGACCACAAAAGGAAGCTCCGGGACATGAGGGCCAAATTCCCGCCCGAGGTAGCGACACCCAATGTGAAAGACACGGACAACGAACTGGACTCTTACCTCAAAGCCATGGCTGATGATCACGTATTCCGTTCGTGTGATTCTCTGAACCGGCAACTGGGCATGTTAAAGACCGTCGGCGATGCCCTCAGACTGGCGATGCGATTCGAGAAGGACTCTCTCGCGTTCTTCTTCGGACTTCAGGATGCCACCTGTGAAGGCAAGGACAGGGATCTTCTGAACATGCTCATGAAGGAGGATCACCGGCATATTCAGCAACTGTCCCTGCAACTGAGGAAGTCGGGCTTCTGTACTCTCTGACGTTTCAAGCTGAAGGCGATGTCGGCGTTTGACTGGAAAAAAAGCCGAGACGATAACC
>JAAYUJ010000204.1 GCA_012517775.1 Deltaproteobacteria bacterium | reverse complement strand
GGGTGGACGATGTCCGTAACCCGCGCCAACTGGCTGATGGCGCCGTACTTCGTTTCGATGACAACGGGATCGCCTTCGTTGATCCCATGGGACGCCGCCGTTTCAGGATGAATTTCCACCAGGGGATGCGGTCGCTTCCGCCGAAGCTTCTCCACCCATCGGTAGGAGGAGAGGAGGTAATAGCGGCTCTTGGCGCTGATAAGGATCAAGGGATATGCGGGGTCGTCCTCTTCGGGCAGGGTTGTGAATTCAGGGAGAGGCTTCAGGTTGAATTTCTCCGCTGTGCTGAGCTTCAGTTCCACCTTTCCCGTTGGTGTCCGAAAGCCCTTCTCCCGGTATTGTCCGAAGCGATCCGGTCCCTTCAGGAAGCCCTTCTCCACAAATTCCCCATACGTCAGGCCCGCCGGTCGTACCACATCGTCCAGAAACGCCTCGAAATCCTCGTGCCAGTATTGAGGAGGTGAAATCCTCCTGCCGAGCTCATTCATGATCTTGATGTCAGGCCAGCATTCTTCCGGAGGCTCAACGATCTTCGGCCGGGCCAGGATCATGCCATGGCCGATGCCATAGTGGCCGATATCATTCATCTCGTAGTGATGCGCCGCCGGAAGGACAATGTCCGCCATGGCCGCCGTGGGTGTCATGAAGATGTCCGCCACCGCGACAAATTCGAGAGTTTTGAAAGTCTCGTAGGTGAGACGACTGTCGGCCCAAGTCACAAGAGGGTTGGTGCACATGCCGTAGTATCCACGAACGGGATATGGGCTTCCCTCAAGCACCGCCTTCCGGAAATAGGCCGGTGCAACGGTCATGAGTCTCGGGATGACGCCGTAATGAGCACCGATCATTTCCCTTCGTTTGTTGGGGATGAGATCGGATCTCACGAACTCACCCAACCCCATTATCTCGGGGTCGTGGGCGTTGATGTTCCCACCGGGAACTTCAAGATTCCCGCACACAGCCATTAGACACACCAGGGAACGGGTAGCGTCGAAGGCGTGGATGTCGTGCTCGATGGCGTTGCCCACCTGGATCGCTGCCGGTTTGCCTGCCGCATAGAGTCGCGCGGCCTCACGGATCTGATCCGCCGGGACCCAGGTGATGTCCGATACCGCTTCCGGCGTATAGCCCCTGACATGCCTTGCCAGATCTTCGAACCCGTAGGCGTATTCTTCGACGAACCCCCTGTCGTATAGCCCCTCCTCGATAATAACGTTCAGGAAACCGAGAGCCAGGGCCTGAGCGGTACCGGGTCGAAGCTGCAGCCAGAGATCCGCCCTTTCGGCCAGTTCGGTCCTGCGGGGATCGACCACAATCAGTCGGGCACCGTCTCTGAGCTGCCTCAGGAGGAGACCCGCGATCTGCCCTTCTTCACTGGTCGATAGAAGATTGCTGGCCCAGGAGAGAATGAGGCGGGTCTGATTGTGCAGATCGGCCACGGGATAAAAGCCACATGTGTGGATTCCCGTGATCTCCCGGGGAGCGTGGCAGACATCCTGGCTGGCTACGACGTTGGGAGAGCCGAAAAGATTCGCCAGCCGGATCTGGACGAAATGCTCCAGGCCTTTGGGCATGCCGACGCCGAACCCTACCGCGCGCGCCCCATACTCCTGCTTGATGCGAAGGAGGTTCCCGGCCGTTTCATCGAGGGCTTCCTCCCAGGAGATGCGCTGCCACCGGCCCGCGCCACGCTCCCCTAAGCGTCTCAGGGGATGGCGGAGGCGATTCGGGTGCGTGAGCCGGTCGGCCGAAACCCTTCCCTTGTAACAGGTATATCCCCGGTTCAGGTACCCGTCCGGATTTCCCTTGATTTCGAGGATTCTGCCGTCCTGTACCTTTACCAGCAGGGCGCAGCCGCCATGATCCATCCTCGCGCAGTGCGTCTTGACCCAGCGGGTCTCCTCCAACATATCCAGAATCTCCACGTCACTCCGACAACATGTGCAAATGATACGATATAAACATGCCGGACGCCCGTCGGCCGCACTTTCTCAATAAGCGGGTCGGGATTCCAATCCCAGCAGCCTTTGCACCAAAGTGTCGGGCATGGAAACCCGACCCACGAAGATGTCTATACCTGAGCTTATTGAGAAGTTACAGTCGGCCTATGTTATGGAAAGCCCCCCAGGATCTCACGGATGGGCTTCCGTCCAATTCTGTCCCGTGCCCATGTCCACCATGAGAGGGACCTTGAGAGGCCAGACCGCTTCCATTGCTTCCTTCACAAGGTTTCGGACCGTCTCCAGTTCCCCTTCCGGAACCTCGAACACCAGTTCATCGTGCACCTGCAGCAGCATGGCCGCTCGGAGACCCGCTGCATCGAGCCTTCCCTGAACATCGATCATGGCCTTTTTGATGAGATCCGCCGCCGTTCCCTGGATGGGGGTGTTGATGGCGAGACGCTCCCCCTGCTGTCTCACGTTGAAATTACGGCTCTGGAGCTCCGGGATTTGCCGCCGCCTGCCCAGCAAGGTTTCGGTATATCCCTGCCGACGAGCTTTCTCGATGCATTCGTTGATGAACCGCCTCACGCCCACGTAGTGCTCGAAGTACTTCTCAATGGCGGCTTTGGCCAATTTGCTGGTGATCCGAAGCCTCTGGGCGAGGCCGTAAGGTCCCATGCCGTAGATGATGCCGAAGTTGATGGTTTTCGCCTGCCTGCGCATTTCGGGGGTGACTTCGTGAGCGGGGACGTTGAGCATCTCCGCAGCGGTGCGCAGGTGCACGTCGGCGCCCGTCTGGAAAGCCTCCACAAGATGTCTGTCCTCGCTGAAATGTGCAAGGATCCGCAGTTCGATCTGGGAATAGTCGGCGGATAGAAGCACATGTCCGGGGGCCGCGATGAAAGCACGGCGAATGCGCCTTCCTTCCTCCGTTCTGATGGGAATGTTCTGAAGATTGGGCTCGGAACTGCTCAATCGTCCCGTTGCAGTGACGGTCTGGTTGTATGACGTATGGATCCTTCCCGTATCGGGGTGGATCAGGGCGGGGAGGGCGTCCGCATAGGTTCCCTTGAGCTTCGCGAGGGAACGGTAGGCTATGACCTGCTCCACGATGGGATGGTGCGGGGCCAGTTCCTCGAGGACGCTCATGTCTGTCGAGGGACCGGTCTTGGTCTTTCGGATGACCGGCAGCTCCAGTTTCTCAAAAAGAATGGAGGCCAGCTGCCTGGGAGACTGGATGTTGAACTCTTCTTTAGCGAGGGCGTAAATGGTGGAAGCCTTTTCCTGGAGAGCTTCCTCGAACTGGACGGTCAAGTCCCGAAGGTGATGGGCGTCCACGAGAATTCCCCTGTGCTCCATACCCGCCAGAATGGAAATGAGAGGCATTTCAAGGGAATCGAAGAGGAATTCCTGTCCGGTCTCCTCGAGCTTGTGACGGATCAGGGGCATGATGCGCCATGCGGCTGCCGCACGGGCACAGGCGGCCTCCATGCTATATCTGGAATCCACGCCGGCGGCGTCTTTCCGAGATGATTTCGCCCTGTTGCGCGACTCGACAGGGGCTGAAATCGACTCTCCGAGGATTTCCTCCACAATCCGCTCGATAGTATGGGAGCCCCTGGCAGGATCGAGAAGGTAACTCCCCACCATGGAATCGAATACCATTCCCTCCAGTCGCATGCCATGGCGCATGAGGGCAACGGTGTCGTGCTTCAGATTGTGGCCAGCCTTCTTCATTTCCTTCCCGGTCAGAAGGGGTTCCAATGCCTTCAAATTCAGTATCCCCTTCCGGACTCGCCCGGGCATGTCATCAGGTGCCGCTGAGGTGAGCGGGACGTATGACGCACGGTCTTCTTCACAGCACAGGGCGATCCCTCTGATATGGCTTTGCATGGGATCGAATGACGATGTGTCCACATGGATGGAAAAAGGGGAATTGCGGGCCATGTGCCGGACAAGTGCTTCAAGCCCTTCCGCTTCTTCAATGACCCTGATTTCCATCATTCTTCTATCTGCCCTGGAAGGTGAGACCTCCTCGATATCCTCTCCCCACTGCTGTGACAGACTCTCCAGCAGGCTCTTGAAACCCTGTTCCCGGCAGAATCGCATCAGGTCGGCGCGTGCGGGGGAACCCGGGGTGAAGTCTTCCAGGGAGAAGTCCAAGGGCACGTCGTCCTTCAGGGAAACCAGCCGCTTCGAGAGGAAGGCTGCGTCCCGGTGATCCCGAAGCTTTTTCTTGACAGATTCAGGGGCGACTGCATCGATATGCGCATAAATCCCGTCCAGGCTTTCCCAACGCTGCATGAGCTGCTGCGCACTCTTTTCTCCGACGCCCTTGACCCCCGGCACGTTGTCGCTGCTGTCACCCACCAGAGCGAGGAAATCCCGGAACTGACGGCTGGTCACCCCGTATCGCTCCATGACTTCTCTTTCCATGAAGACCTTGTCTTTTTGAGGATCCCATTGGACAACGGCCG
>JAAYUJ010000203.1 GCA_012517775.1 Deltaproteobacteria bacterium | reverse complement strand
CATCTTGCTCTGGCTCTTGCTGTGGAAGAAGAACACAACAAGGAAGTTCTTCCTGCTTTGTTCGGATTTTTTCGCCTGGATGAAATGAATACCGATAGCATCAACCAGCGAATCGAGGCATGGCGCTATCTCATTGACTATTGGAGGGGCGCGGGGGACTTCTTCTTCGTTGAAAATAGGAGTGTGCCAATAGACCTCATCGATCAATACAGATACAGCAAAGCTGTCGGCAAATACGAGAAAGTCGAGAGAGGGGAAACCTTATACCCTCAGGGGATGGATGATCCAATGTATGTTAAATTGGATGACATCGGAAAGCTTGCTAAAGAAATTAAGCAAACGGCCCATATAGATGTGGTGTTGCCTCCTTCCTTATTTCGGCAACCCAGGTTTAGCGAAAAGGAAGAGCAGTCCTTCGGTGAGGTTGCCAAGAGGAGGCGAACCGAGACACAAAAGATGTATGATAAACTGGTCCCGAAGGCGGAAGCTCTTATAGCGAAAGACCCAGATATTACTTGGGAAGATCTTACGGCATCACTGGCCACCGCGGAGAATTTTGATGGAAAGCAGCCACCAGCCATTACACACATTGAGAAAGAATTGAGAAAGCGGGGCGTGCGCTGCAAACGAGGACGGAGGCGAAACAAATAGAATAGCCCAATAATCCGGACAATTTTAGAGCCACTGTGGACAACCGCAGTGGCTTTTTTTGTTGCCTGGCGCGGAGATAAATCCGGATATCCCGATATCCGACTTTATTCTGCTTTCAATAGTAAAATTAATTACATATCATCATGCGCATGGTCAATTCAGAAACATTTGATAACCAGAAGCATGAGGTGAAACAATGAATGAATTGAAAAGCGCCAGCGGCACAAAACAGCAAAAAGCAAACCTCAAACGGGTATCGCAAATCCAACCCGGCGAGAGCGTATTCACAAGAAGCACTTTTTACAAAATCAAACATCTGGGGAGATACCCGAACTTGTTCGTCAAGGTTGGAAAGTCACTTTTCGTGGACCTCGACCAACTGGACCGAATCATCGAGTCGGGGCGGGTGAAATGATTTGGGCAAGAAACTAAAGACCCGAACAGGAGACCAATCCTGACTAGGGCAAAAATTGAACGGAGTGGTTTGTCCTATGGGAAAAGCAGCTCAAAGACGAAAAGCAAGTCAAATTAAATATTTAAAAGGTTTAGCCGAAAACGATCCAAGGAGGTTCGAGAAAGCGGTGGACCGACGCACGATCAGCTGGCTCTATGAGATCGAGCGGAGGAAGGGAAACATGTCGGTAAATAGCCCATCCGTATTCTCGGTTGTGGATAATGCGATGGCAATCCTGGATGGATGCGGTCGGAAAGTGTTCAAGGAATTGGGGCCAGACATCAAGAAATCTCTCGATGCAGCCTGCTGCAAGGCTTTTGACTCATAGCCCATCGAATGTGCCATCCGGCCTTCTTGTTGGCACCTGCTCATCCAAGTAGGTGTCTAGAAGGTAGGATACAGTGAAGTAAGGTTCAATCGAATTGTTCCAAAGCCAACCCGACCAAGTTGGCTTTTTTTATTATACGACCGAAAGGGAATTGAATCCATAGGCGGGTCGTTCTGGATGACAGTCGGCCCTTTTCCAATATCACACAGAATGGCTGAAGAGAGCCGGCGACCAAGGCATTCGATTTCGTTCAAGGAAGCCAACCCTATGGGTTGGCTTTTCTATTTGGTTTCCACAAAGAGCGTCCTCGTTGGCGTAACAAAGGGTCCACTTGGCAAGGGTCATGTCTGCGCAAACCTGCTCGGGGTTCGACGATTACAGTGGGGTAACCCAATCAATATACCACACATCCGTCAACCTGCAGGAGAGCGTATGCCATGCTGCCGTCTTCCAATATCGCTACGACCTTTACCAACGGAAACCATACCCCACCCTGTCAGCCTCAGCCCTGATTCGAGACCTTGAGACGAAGAAGAATCTTCTTGCCTCTGGCCGGGTTGGTATCTACCTCGGCGTGTTTCCGACGTATCAGAATCACCAATGGATCTATTCGGTTCTCGACATCGACGGAGAGGGGAAATCCCCAGTATCTGCCATCGAAAGAGCTCAGGAGTTGTATGCCGAGTTACGGCGGCGCAATCTCTCTCAACATGCAAAGTGGATGCTTTCGGGGACAGGACTGCGCTGTGTTTTTCCTTTTCTCATACCGATTGAACTCCGTGGAGGATTCATCCGCTATCTCGAAATACTCAAGGACTTCGGTGTCGACGTGGGACCATTCTGTGGCGTCGATCCACCCCCGATCCGTCTGTTTTGCTATCGTGGGCATAGGAAACAAAGGCGCCTTGACGACAAGTTCCTTGATCGCCACTCAGCCCTGATCGATACCGAAACGCTCCTCTCCATCCAGAATGAGGCTGATTACGACCATTTCACGCATGGTCGACCGGATCCGGATCAATACCTTTCTTGGTTTAGAGAGATCCTGCCAACAACGGCATATGTGGTAGGCGACGAGGCAGCTCCGCCTGAAATCAGAATTTTTCTCGATGACCTAGCTGATCTGCAAATCCAACATGAGATTTCAGCAAACATTTTTGAAGACTTCCACTTCCCAACCATACGAAGCAAGCACCGTCTCAACATCGGTTTCCTCTTCGATCATTTAAAAGCGATCGGCATTGAGGCGAGCGAGCGGGAAGGGTTCTTCATACTGTCCATATGCCCCGTATGTGGACGGCGGAAGAAGGCCTATCTGCTCCCGAACGGCCTTCTACGCTGTTTCAGATCAAGTTGTGCGGCATTCCGGGGAAACGGTGGACTCCCAGCCTCCGAATGGGCT
>JAAYUJ010000202.1 GCA_012517775.1 Deltaproteobacteria bacterium | reverse complement strand
GCTTCCGACACACTTTCGGCGCCGACATGGTCAGGGCGGGCGTCTCGCTTCCGGCCCTCATGCGCCTCATGGGCCATTCCCACATCCACACCACCATGAATCATCCCGACTTGCAAACTCCCGCCCAGCTTCAACGCAATCCCCAAATTCTTCGCTGGCTAAAAAGGTTGGCCCAAGAGAATCCACCCCTCGTCAACAGGACCCGCCTCGCGATCTATATCTTCCCAAATCCCTTTCCCCCGAAGTCGATCAATTCCTCACCAACCAGTTGCGACGGATCGACGACCTCCTCGCAAATGCCCTCGTTGTGATCCGCTTCACGGGCATGCGTGTGGGTGAATGTCTTCGCTTGAACGCGGACTCCATGCGTCATCTGGGCGGAAACCAATGGGCGCTTCATATCCCACTTGAAAAACTCCACAATGAACGATGGGTCCCAATGGACGATGAGGCCCAAAAAACCTTCGACCGCATCCTTTCCCAAGCCGGTCCCGCAGCAACCCATACGCCAGATTCGACATCTTCCCCGCTACTCCTGCTCCCGAACGGAAGGACCGTTAAGTACTCCAGGATACATCAAGCACTGCAAGATGCGGCTAAACGAGCTGGCTGCCCGCTCGTTTGGCCTCACCAGCTCAGATATGCCTTTGCCACGGCTATGCTCCGCGCCGGCATGAGTCTCCCCGCTCTCAAAGAGATCCTCGGCCACCCCGACATTCGAATGACGTTGGTCTATGTGCAGGTCACCCAAAAGGACCTCCAATGCGAGTACCACCAGGCACGGCAGAAGATGGTCCTTGTTCATACTCTACCTACACTTCCATGTACCCAGGATGCGCCAACCAATCATGGAATTCCAGGTATCTGCGGTGCAGTCGATGCGGTTCGCCATCAACTGGAAATGTATCGTCGACAGGTCGGTAACGACAGCGTGGAGCGCAAAATCGCCTCTCTCGACAGACGTCTTGCAAGACTCCAAGAAACACTCCTCACACTCCAATAACCCACAAAAGAATGGTAGGGATTAGCCGGTCAACCCGCTAAAAGTGAACCCTCAAGCACTTTTCACGGTAATTTGCCAAGATCCGTTAAAGACTTGTTCCATTGCCGAGCGGACCCTGTCCGAAAACGCATGAGTTTTTAGTCATGATGACTGATCGTCGCCTTTCTGGGGAGTTTTGATCATCTTCATAGAACAATGATTTCGCTTTGTCCCGCAAGTTCGGACAGACTTTCAAAAAACGGCTTAGCTTGATGCGTATGGGTTCTGCCCCCTGGTGAACGGTTACAGATGTGAGAGGCAATCCAGGAGACATGATAAAGTCCTCGGTTTTATACTCGAATGGGATGGAAGCTATTGACCGGTTGAAGGGAATCAGGAAAGGCGAATGACTACCAGGCAGACCCGATCGGAATCCGATCCATCCTCTGCCACATTGAAGAGTCCCTCATTTCGGAAACGGCTAGGATGTTGCGGTAGGGATTGGAGAATTGGGGTGATAAAGAAAGACAACTGTGCACACAGAAAACGATGGAATCTATTAGATTGGATGAAAGATGAGAGGCATGGTTCGGAGAATAACGGCGCTGCGGGATTGAGAGGTCAGATGGGGTTCGATCAGCCTTTGATGCGCCTGGCTATCGCAGAAGAATGGGTTGGAACTCCCCTTGACACTTCCATGCCAACTGGATAAAAATGTCATCAAAATGTTATAAGTGAAGACACTTTTATCCTCATGGAGATCAATGCAAAGACGAGACGGAGAGACGTTCAGGAAGGCAATAGCCATTTTCAAACTGCATGGAGGTATCCTGAAAACGACCGATGCCATGCGAGCCGGCATTCATCCGCGAGTGCTCTATGCCATGCGGGATGCCGGGTTGCTGGAACAGCTTTCGCGAGGTCTCCACCGACTGACCGACATGCCCTCCCTTGGGAATCCCGGCCTGGTGTCGATTGCTCTCAAAGTGCCATCCAGCGTGATTTGCCTTATATCGGCACTTGCTTTCCATGAACTTACTATCCAGGTCCCCCACGAAGTCTACTTGGCAATGGCAAGAGGTTCCAGAACGCCCCAATTGGGTTGCCCACCTATTCGTGTCTTCTGGTTCAGCAGCAGTGTCTTCACTGAGGGGGTTGAACAGCACGACATGGACGGCGTTTGGGTGCGGATCTACAGCCCGGAGAAGACACTGGCCGACTGCTTCAAATACCGAAACAGGATCGGCCTCGATACCGCACTTGAAGCGCTGAAGCTCTATCGACAAAGAAAAACGATAAAGGCTGAGGAGTTGATCAGGTTTGCGCGGGTGTGTCGTGTCGAGAGGGTGATGCGTCCATATCTCGAGGCCGTCCTATGAGCAGAAGCCGCGTCAAGAACATCGCAGCTTCCGTGCGGTACCGATTGCTTGAAATGGCGCGCAGGAGCGGACGCCCATTCAACGAGCGTCTTCTGCATTATGCGATCGAGCGATTCCTTTATCGCTTGTCTCGTTCTCCCCACTCGGGGAAGTTCGTGCTCAAGGGAGCGCTGATGTTCACCGCCTGGAGAGGAGCGCTATCATGCCCTAACATGGAAATCGACCTGCTTGGGAGAATCAGCAATAGCATGGATCACCTTGTTGCTGTCGTGAAAGGGGTTTGTCTACAAGAGGTGGAACCCGATGGGATGATTTTCGATTCTGAAAGTGTGGTGGCAGAACGAATCGTTGAAGACGCCGACCAGGAGGGCGTGCGGGTACTCTTCCGTGGTTCCCTGGATAGAGCACGGATATCCATACAGTTGGACATCGGTTTTGGCGATGGGGTGATTCCATCACCGACCGTGGTTGATTACCCTACGTTTCTTCAAATGCCGGGGCCAACCCTTCATGGCTACAGTAAGGAGAGCGTCATTGCGGAAAAGTTGGAGGCGATGGTGAAGCTCGACATCCTGAATAGTCGTATGAAGGACTTCCACGACATCTGGTTTCTTTCACGTCACTTCGAGTTCGATGGAGAGGGTCTCGGGGCTGCAATCCAAGCAACATTCACCAATCGTGGAACGAGAATCACTACCAAGCCATCAGCCTTCAACAAGTTCTTTGCCGGGGATCCTTCAAAGCGAGCACAATGGCAAGGGTTCATACGCAAATCGCGCCTGGAGACTGTTCCCGGAGAGCTCGCAAAGGTCACCTCGACCATTGCAGCCTTCCTGGAACCTGTCCTGGCAGCCCTGGTTGAAGAAAAAAGAGACGAAAGAGGCTGGAAACCACCCGGGTCCTGGCAAGAAACCTGAAAAATATCTACCGTTCGACCTCTTTCACCGGGTAGATGATCATCTCTGTTCTCCTCCTCAATCGACGGTGACACCGTAGGGAGATACCACGCTATTGGGAAGGGAATCTGAGATCCGTGAATGCCCGGGATGGGGGTGGAGTATTGCTGATTAGTGACACTGAGAATGTGAGATGAGGATGACTTGCTCGTTAGGCAGGTTAGCAATAGGTTGGCATTGACCAAACGGTTATCAATTTCAACCTCTCTGATCTGGTGCCTGGGGCGGGAATCGAACCCGCACGCACGCATGGTGCAAGGGATTTTAAGTCCCTTGTGTCTACCGATTCCACCACCCAGGCACGCCAAGCATGAAGTGATCTCTACCATAGAGTGAAAAATCGTGACAAGAGAATTGAGAACAACAGAAACCGTGCGCGAATCGATAAGCGGTCATTCTTGATGAGGGAACTTCCAAAGCGTTACGGAGTCAGAGGGAGGCATGAGCCGATCGGCGCCTTTCTCCTTGACAATCCCATGGGATCTCGACTATACGGGGGGGACATCCGGGATTCATTGGAAACAGACAGGGAGTATAATCTCTTGAAGGGCTG
>JAAYUJ010000201.1 GCA_012517775.1 Deltaproteobacteria bacterium | reverse complement strand
TTCAGATTCTCTGTAGTCCAAAACATGCATCGATACTTCTTTAACAGAAGCTCTACGCCTGAGACGTTCTGCAACGCTCTTCTCATGATGCCTTCTCCAACCTCCTTTTGAAACCGGCACGCCCTGCCAAACAGGAATGCGGGAGCATGACGGTGGCCGGTTTCGAGACGACAGCACCGGAGCATTTCAGCCAAACACCCTGCGCAGCCAGCCCACACTTGCAGCCTCTCGCTTTCCTGTCCAAGGATGTACAAGCTCCGTGCCAGTCCCTCCCTCGGTATCGATAGACGAAAGGGCGAAGTCTGGGAATTCTCGAAAAGCGGTGTTGAATCCATAATACAGCATTCCCAGTTTCATGAGTGTAATGAAAGGCTTGAGATCCCTGTCATCTCTTCGAGCTAAGAAATCGGAGTTTTCCGGGAGCGAACGAGTTCGTCCACATATGTTTTGATGATACAATGAGTTGAGTCAGGATTCGATGTCCACGGGGAAAAATTTATTGGGAGCCAATGAATTGACTGGGCACTGATGCCTTGTGTGGGAGTCTCCTCTACTCCAGGTAGACAGGTTTATCGTCACCAATTCCATATCCTTATCTGCAGCCCTTCGGGCAAGATTCGGAAAAATCCTGAATCCTCCCTTCGTTCTACTTCCGGTAGATTGCCCGTGGTTGCCGGTCTTTCGGCAATACTGCACGGTTCCGTGATAGATGAGCCCGACGAAGGAATCTGAAGAGGGTTGCGATGCTCCATCACCTGTATCGCTGCAGGTAATGAGCAACCTTGAGCTTGCGCATGGTGCTCCGGGAGCTCATGTAGCGGACTTTTCCGAAAACCGGCCTGGAGGGCGCCCACGGCCTGTCGTATCGGCCCAGTACCCAGAATATTCCAGTGTAGGAGTTGGGATCCCGGCCATCAAGAGCGTACCGGTTGTTGAGCTCTATCATGATGTCCAGGGCTTCCTGGGGGGATCTGGACCAATGGAGGATCTTTTTTCCCCAAAGCATGCGGAGATAGTTGTGAATACGCCCTTCCATAGCAAGCTGAATTTGAGCTGCATTCCAAAGAGGATCGTGGGTTTTCGCCTCTTCGAATTCATGCATTGAGTAGACGTACGGGCGATCATCGGCCGAGTGTTTGAGGAGGTCTTCCAGTGCCCAGCCGGGAAGCGAAGTGATCTGATCATAGTCCTTTCGCTTGGAGCACATATTGAAACCCAACTCCCGCCAAGTTATCAATTCATCAAGAAATGCCTCGGCCCCGGGATTCATCCGCCACCATCCTTCCCTCTGGCCTTGCACCCTGGAGTCGAGTTGTTCGACAGACCATTTTTCCGCAGAGGCAATTTTTGAAAAGATCTGGTGAACGGAAACATGTCCAAAATGCAGATACGGGGAAAGGCCGCTGGTCCCTTCCTCATCCGGATGGTTTCTGGCGGAATGATAGACACGGAGCTTTTCTTCAATGAACGAGCGGAGAAGATCTTCGCCCGCGCGGGTACCTCCCCGCGTGGAGACGCTTTGTACGGAATGGTCGATGGGAAGAGCCGACAGCCCACCGATCCCCTGCCTGGAGAATGGAACCATATCTGGTGGCCAGTTCTGAACAACCTCTTCAGGCAGTGAATCGATCCGGGGCAAGTCGGCATTGGCCAGGGGGTCTTCGAGAGGAAAATCCGAAAGGTGCTCGGGCAGTTCCTTTTGGAGAAATCTTCGAAATGAGAATGCAGAGGAAAAGACGCGATCCGCGGCCCTAAGCGGCAGAAGGCCATTAGAATCGACTGCCTCGAGCTTGATTGAAAGCCTTTTTCCGGCGGCTGCGATCATGTTGGGAAGGAAAAAGGCCGGGAAATCGTCCGTCACCACCACGCAAGCATATTTGGAGAGGTTTTCAAGAAGACCCTTTCCCTGGCCCTTCTCTCTTTCAAAAAAAGGAAAATAGACCGCAGGACGGTTCGAAAGCTCAGCGCTGTTGTCGACCATGCCTTCCAGGATGAACTGGTGGAGCCTGTCACTGGCCCAGGGATAGTCGCATCGAAGTGCTTCCAGTACCACGAGGGGTTTTCGGAGATCTTTCGCCCATTCAACCGCTCGCTGAAAGCTGAAATTCCACCTGAATCTCCGGTATGCGGTCATCCAGTACAGCACGTATCGACCGTTCGTGTCGGGCGGAGCCTGATTTACCGTCCGAATTCTCATTGGGGGTACCATCATGGTCACGCTCAAACTCCAGGCATGGATCATGTCATTTATCAATCCCACCGGTACTGGTAAGAAAACTTAGTCTCCATGAATCGATCCGCAAGAGGCCGCAGGTGTCTTTTCAGGTTTGAATCGGGGAATAATCCTTTTAAGGCCTCCTTGCTTGTTGGTATATTCCTTCTGACCTCGTGGATCACTGTCCTGGCCGTTTGGACGAAGGAAGGAGAGATGGCGGACGCCAACGGGATCCTGCAGCGTATCTACGGGCACGTGGCATACCTCACGGAAGACATCGGAGAACGAAGCATTCTGTTTCCGGAGAACCTGACCAGGACGAGAGATTACATCCTCAGGGCTTACGAAGGCATGCACGTGCCTGCGCAACTGCAGCACTATGACTGCTCGGGAATGGATGTTGCCAACGTGATCGGGCGTATTGCATTCCGCGAATACCCATCGCTGCATTATGTGGTGGGAGCTCATTACGACTCGGTTGAGGGTACCGTGGGAGCGGACGACAACGCCAGCGCAATTGCCGTTCAGCTGGAGCTCGCAAGAAGCCTGAAAACTCTTCAAAGTACAGCCGACCTAAACCTCACAGTAACCCTGGTTTCTTTCGCTCTCGAGGAACCGCCGATCTTCATGACTCCCGCGATGGGCAGCAGGGTTTATGTGGCTGATGCCAGGAGCAGGGGTGAAAAGATCGATGGGATGATTTGCCTTGAAATGGTAGGGTACACGTGTCGTGAGGCTGGTTGCCAAAGCTATCCCTTTCCCCTGATGTTCATGAATTACCCAAAAGAGGGGAACTTCATCGGGATTGTAGGGAACTACGGATCAAGAACATTGACTCGAAGCCTGTTTCAGGCATTTCAGAAGAATGCATCGCTGCCGGCTGTGCCCTTGACGATCCCTTTCAATGGCTGGCTCATGCCTGCGGTACGTTTGAGCGATCACGCCTCTTTCTGGGACAACGGATATAAGGCTGTGATGATCACCGATTCAGCTTTTTACCGAAATCCATACTACCACACTCGGGCGGATACGATGGAAAAGCTCGACTATCAGTTCATGAGCGAAGTAGTCAAAAGCCTGATGCTCTTTTTCATGTCCCATGGAAAATAAGAGAAGCATCGGTGGGGTCTTTCCTGGGACCGCGGGGACGGCAGCCGACGTCCGGCGCCAATTGTCGGTTGCTCCTTTTCTTCAAATGAGTTAGATGTCGTACAATGAACCTTGGGACCATGGCTCCTTTTTTCATGAATTGATTCGAATCTTGATGTCGGAGGCCGTCTGATTTTTATCTCGTCCTGCTCACGGGTAGTGAGAGTTTCAAGTGCGCCGCGCGGTCCTGCGAATTCCGGCGGGCAAGAGGGTCTTAGCGCTTTCCGACTGTAATCAAGGAGATTCCATAGACATGGCGAACCCTGACAGCCTCATTGGACAGCACATCGGTCAATTCCGGCTGGATGAATTCATCGCCAGGGGTGCCTCGTGTCTGGTCTACAAGGCTTATGACACCGTTCTCGTCCGAACGGTTGCCCTCAAGCTGATTTCCAAAAAGGGAGAGCATGGGTTATCCAGTGAAGAGCTGATCAGACGGGATGAGGCGCGCAAGCGGCTCATGCAGGAGGCCAAGGCGGCAGGCAGGCTTTCTCATAGTAACATAGTGACCATCCATGCGTACGGACAAACTGAGGATTTTGAGTACATCTGCATGGAGTATGTCCATGGCAGGACCCTCGATCAGATCCTCGGCGAACGCAGGGTGTTGAGCACAGCTGAAGCCGTCGAAATCTTCGGGCAGGTGTTGTTGGCTCTTGATGCGGCCAACAGAGAACAGATCGTCCACCGGGACATCAAGCCAAGCAACATCATGATCACCGATGCGGGAGTGGTCAAGGTCATGGATTTCGGGATAGCGAAACTACCGTCCTTTTCCATGACGACAACAGGGACGGTCCTCGGGACTCCTTACTACATGTCGCCTGAACAGATCACAGGCCAGGAGGTGGACATCCGTTCCGATCTCTTTTCGCTGGGAGCGGTTCTTTATCAGGCGCTTACCGGGGAAAGGCCCTTCGAGGCGACCAACACCGCGACACTGGCTTATAAGATCGTCCAGGTAGAACCGATCCCGCCGGATGTCATCAACATCCACATCCCCCGTCCGTTGGGGAACATTCTTCGGAAGGCTCTCGCCAAGAACCCCGCCGACCGTTTTCAAACCCCGGCGGAGATGCTTCGATCTCTGGTTGCGGTTAAGCCTCCGGAGCCTTCAGCGCAGGGCGAAGATGTCCGTGCACCTTTTTTTCCGGGGGTCACTGCAGGAGGGGATCTCTCGGGTCGTACCGAAGTCCGCATGTTTCAGGGGAATATGGCATCGAAGGCCCCTGCTGAGTTCCGATCCGGGCAATCTGCCTGCCGGCGGTTGTCGGGCGAGGATTCCAATGAGGTTGAAGAACCCACGGCAGATTCGAATGGGGAAGTTTTCTCCATACAAGGAACAGCGGCCGCTCCAATTGTCGGTGAGGATCAGGAAAGCAAGGAGCGGGATTCCAGTCGGAAAAAACTTGAATTCGGGCAGGAAGAGAACCTCCAACTGGTTTTTGACCCTGCTGCCGGGAGGATTCTCAAGCCTCCGATTTCCTACGCGCCGTTAGCGAAGAGACGCTCCGAGGGGCAATCGAAGATTTTATCATTCAGGGTTTTGGGATTTCTTCTGCTGATAGTCCTGATAGGGGGAGCGGCCGTCTGGTTAA
>JAAYUJ010000200.1 GCA_012517775.1 Deltaproteobacteria bacterium | reverse complement strand
CATGGCGACAACGTTTATCTCCGCTTGATCCATATGTATCAAACGCCTTGAATCGGCAACACGGCCACAAGTCTCTGGCTGTGTTGGAAGGGCGATGACTCTTAAGGGTTGAAGGGGCTTGTTCGAGGCGATTCTCCCAAGAGCTGTATATAGAGCAAAATACGCCAGGGGAAAAGCAAAAATGGTAACCGATAACTGGAAGTAAAGAAAACCAGTGAAACCTCTCTGTGGATTCCGCGCTCTCTGTTTCGAAAAGCTCTTTGGTTCGCTGCCCGTAGGTCGTGATTCCAATCCCGACAAACGCATGTCGGATATGGAAACCCGACCTACGGAGCGACTTTTCATCGTTTCGGGTCCCCTGAACATGCATGAGGGACCGCGGTTGAACAGCAAACATTCAAACCTTGACCGGACCAAATCGGAACCGGCGGGCATCAGTCTGGCATTCCGTATCGGGATGTTGTATTCTGACGGCGTTTATTTCCAGGCTGGCCTGCAGGACGATGTTCCAGCAGTGAAAGTTCAATCCGTCTGTTTGATGGCGATTTTTGATGTGGTGGAGCCGAACATGGATTTCAGAATAGAATTGGAAATGTACCCAGGAGATTGGATCGAAATAGACCCACGGGACCTCTACGATGATCAGCTGGTTTCTCTCGCTGACCGTCTCGAGAAGCAGACCGTGAGGCCTGAGAAATTGAACGATACCTACTGGAGCACGTGGGACCTGACCCTGCCCCCCAAGCCCATACGGGTGGTCAGGATCCCATAGAGCGCAATGTGGGGTTTCCCTCCATCGATCCTTTCAGGTGAAACGGAGGATTGGATGTTAGGCCTTGATGCTGGGCGATCATCTGAACAAGGAGGAACCAGTAATGAACCGGATTGAGCGATGCGCGAAGTATTTCCTGGTGTGGGCCACTATCCCTCTGATCCAGTGTCTTCTGGTTCCACTCCCTTCACACGCGGGTATGCAGGAGGACGTGGATCAGGCCGTGACCATTCTGGAGCGATTCAGGAGCCTTCCTGAAACGGACATTCCCCCCGCCGTTTTCAGACAGGCCAAAGGACTTGCCATCCTCACCGTGACCAAAGCGGGCTTCATCGTGAGCGCCCGTGGAGGAAAGGGGATCGTGATTGCCCGCACCCGCAAAGGCTGGAGCGGCCCCTCAGCCATTGGCACGGGTGGAGCGGGTTTTGGCCTTCAAATTGGCGCTCAGGTCACGGAGTTTGTCATTGTCCTCAACACTGATAATGCAGTGAGAGCCTTCTCACGGGGAGGGAACGTTTCACTGGGTGCGGACCTGAGCGTCGCAGCCGGTCCGCTGGGCCGCACCGCAGAAGCGGGCGTGATGCCTCAGGCGGCGGTCTACACTTATAGTCGCAGCCAGGGAGTCTTCGCCGGTGTATCTTTGGAGGGAACGGTCATAGGGGCCAGGAACGACGCCAATGCCTCCTACTACGGCCGGAGCGTGATGCCGGAAGAGATCCTGTCGGGAAGGATCAAACCTCCCAAAGGAGCGCAAAGCCTCCTCAAGGTGTTGGCAAGATACTAGACAGGGGCTGGAGGTCTCTGTTTGAAGCTTCCAAGAAGGAGTGCTGAGATGAGGAAGACTATCCTGAGTGTATCAGTCGCAATCATCGTTTCTGTTCTTGCCGCACTGAACTGCGCTTCAGGTCAGCAGCAATATCCAGTGCCCACCTTTGCAGACGCATCAGCTATTTTCAGCAAGTACCATTGCACTCTTTGCCATGGCTCCGCAAAGGCAAGCGATGGTCTTGCATTGCACACATACGAGTCCCTCATGCGAGGAAGCAGGAACGGCCCTGTGATCATCCGGAAAGAGCCTGCCAAGAGCATTCTGATCCGCCAGATCAAGGGGGAGAAGGAACCCCGCATGCCGATCAACGGCCCTCCATGGGTTACAGACGGTGAAGTGCAGATCCTCGAGAAGTGGATCGCTGTCGGAGCTCCGAAGGAGTAGCAGCTATTGTTGCCGATACTGAGCCGGTTTTTCGAAACGTGAAGAACCAGAGGCAACAATCAGGGCTGTTCCACGGCATAGAGAGAAAAGCCTCGCAACAGCCACTGTTCAGAGCATTCCCTCATGCCCCTTTGGCCCTCCCTTAATGATGAAGAGGCTTGAGGGCAGGCCGGTTTGTTTACCCGACATCCGGTTTTCGGGATTGGAATCCCGATTTATCCAATGAGAAATCAACGGTAGTCCGGGTTCTGCTGTGCGCCTGCCAGGTTGGCCTCGGCCTGCGACACTGTGCTTCGGGCTTGCACGATGGCTCCCTTGTCTGCGGTCGCGTTGGCTCTGGCAGCTTCCAAGGTACACTCGTGATTATCATAGTCGCTGTGGGAACGGGTACGGGAAGCTCCCAGCTCCCCTGGACGCTCCCAATCGCGCTCGGTCCAAGGAAATTTTCCCTGCAGGTGTCCAGGTTCAGCTTCGGCCCACAGGACTCCAGCCTTGGCATTTTCCAGCTGCGCCTATTTCTGCTTTGTCACCTTTTGAGAAACCAGGCAGTTGGGAGTGGATGCAGGGAAAAATGGAACCGGCTCTCATTTTCGGCGGCACGGGGGGCGCATCTTGTCTAATGGTCGTAAGGATGGACCCGTTCGTCCCTTACGCATACTCACAGGCAAGTTCCAACGGCAGTTGTCCGGAGGCTGGGGCACTCAGTGAAAGTCCCCGACCCTGGAGGTTGCTGAAGAATCTTGCTGAACGCTTGACCCCGTTTCACGCAAGGTAAAGTGCTTCATGTGTCAGACGAACACGCAGTGTTGTTAAGTGTTCGAAGAAGTATCTGTTTGGTCTGATTAGTCTGACACGAGTGGAGGAGCTTGGACGGTGGATACGGGAAGGAGTGCTGGCTGTTGCGGGCACTGGATCGTGACGGGGAGACATGGGTTGCCGACGTTCATTGCGATCAGATGGTCTACCTTGAGGACCCTGACCCGATCGTGCCTGAGCGACCGAATTTCAAAGGAATGGCGCCATCTCGACTGGTTGCGCAGACCAAGGGTAACTTCTCAATAAGTCCAGGTAACAACCGCATCGTAGGTCGGGTTTCCATACCCGACATCTTGGCGCAAAGGCTGTCGGGATTGGAATCCCGACCTACTCATTGAGAGGGTACAACCAAGGCTGAGAGGGTGGATAAGTGGGCGGCGGCACAGCCTGAGGCTGACTGGAAGAAAGTCGTGATTCGAGAGAGCACAAAGGGGCTTTGTCCGTTGAGGTTTGCCATCGTCGAGTTTGGCTCTGGGATGGGGAAGAATCCAGCACCCAATACTGGCATCTCATCGTGCGCCGCGAAATAGGGTCGCCACATGAGATCAAATACAGCCTCAGCAATGCTCCCGAAGCCAAATTGATCGAGCGTCTCGCTTTTATGCAAGCTCAGCGGTATTGGGTCGAGCATGCTCTGCGCAATGCCAAGAGCGAGGCGGGGATGGCGGACTATCAACTTCGACTGCGGCAGGGCTGGCACCACCATATGGCAAGGGTGATGCCGGCCATGCTCTTTATGTTTGAGGTGCGTCGGGAACATAAGGAAGACCTGTCGCTTCTTTCCTGTCACGATGTGGTTGAAGTGCTCAGAGTCCTTCTGCCGAAAGCCAATGCCACCTATGAAGAAGTCTTCGCGCAGGTTGAGGAGAGGCACAGACGGCGTCAGGCTTCAATTGCTTCCGCGTACGCCAAGCAACTGCGAAACCGACAGTACAGCAGACCATGAGAGTTCGACCAGACGAACCGAGGCCATAACCTTCACCCACGCAAAAGCGAGAAATCCTTATGGATCGTCGCCATGTAAAGATTTCTCTTTCCAGTCGAAATTACGGGGCTCGGGGGGTGTTTGCCTGAGTCAGCAGTATTGGTCCTCCCCGCCATCACTGTATATCAGGTGTTGACACGCATGCTTCGGTGTTCTAAAGAAGTGTGAACAGGAAAGCAGAAGCTTCCTCTCCCCCGAGAGTGCACCTGAAGGTGCTTCCGGCTTGGTATACCCAGGGTTTTTGGTATCACGCCATCGGCGCGGCGGTTTTCGTGGCCGCAGTTTTCGGAAAGCATCATGCAAGGTGAAGGAGGAGAGGATGTCACGTATTTTATTGTCGGCTGCCGCCTGTATTCTGCTCGTTTTCTTGTTATCCCCTCTCGCACATGCCCATTTCGGCGCGATTGTGCCTTCCGATGACATTGTAACTCAGGAAGATCCCAAGAGCGTCACCCTTGAATTGAAGTTCATCCATCCCCTTGAAATGCACTACATGGATCTGGAGAAGCCCAAGGCTTTCGGTGTGATGCATAAGGGAGGGAAGGAGAGCATCCTGAACGCCCTGGAGAAAGTCGAGGGTAAGGGGCCCGAGCAGGATCGATCCTTTTCTCAATGGAAGGCTTCCTATACGATCAAGAGGCCTGGAGACTACACCTTCTTCATGGAACCCGTTCCTTACTGGGAGCCGGCCGAGGACAAATTCATCGTCCATTACACCAAGGTGTGCGTGAATGCCCTCGGTCTCGAAGAGGGCTGGGACAAGCCGGTCGGTCTGGAAACGGAGATCGTTCCCATGACCAGGCCTTATGGATTGTGGACTGGAAACCTTTTCACCGCCCAGGTGCTGCTGAAGGGGAAACCGGTTCCCAATGCGGAGATCGAGGTGGAATACCTCAACGAGTCGCCCGGTAACATGGGTATTGTCAAAGCGCCGTCGGATCCCTTTGTCACGCAGGTGGTGAAAGCGGACAAGAACGGGGTCTTCTCATACGCAATGCCCCGCGCTGGATGGTGGGGATTCGCGGCATTGAGCGATGCCTCCTGGAAGTTGAAGAAAGATGGCAAACCCAAAGATGTGGAGATAGGTGCCGTCTACTGGGTACATACGACCGACATGAAATGAGTCCCGAGACAATTGAGGAGAAAACCATGGGAAGCCGGCTTGCGGTATGCTTTGCTGTTGCCGTGTTTGTCTGTTGCGGAATTGTATCGAATCCCGCTTTGGCACACAAGGTGAACCTTTTTGCCTATGCCGAAAACGGCAAGATCTACGTGGAGAGCTATTTCCCGGATGGCAAGCCCGCTGAAGGCGGCGCAGTCGAAGTCCTGGACAGTCAGAATCAAAAGGTTGCGGAAGGAGTAACGGACAAGGAGGGAAAGTGCACGTTGCCCATACCGAAGAAGGATGACCTGACCATCGTGATCAACGCTTCCATGGGGCACAGGAGTTCGTTCATCCTCAAGAAGAGCGACCTGGGAGAATAGTCGTGTCCAATGGCATCCACGGACTTCTCCTCATCGTTTTGTCCGCCCTCATTCTCATGTCGACCCTCTGTACGGCATGGGTCGATGGACCGGCGTTCGGGGCGCAAGACCAGCCTATTCCATCCGGGACTGCGGCATCGCAAGCTTCCCCTGAGGTCTCGCCCGCCCCGGCGGACTGTCGAGAGCTTGCCGCAATGCTCGACCGGCACAAGGCGCAGATTTCCAGGGAGCTGGGTCAGATCAGGCGCGAAATAGCGGCCCTGCGGGAAGACATGGCAAACCCCGGGATCAAGGAAGTCTTTGCGGGGATCGGCTATATTTTGGGGCTGGCGGGAGTCGGTTTCTTCGTGCACGCTCGAAGGGAGAGGCGTTGAGCCGGCTGCAGCCCCGGACCCTCGGATCCCGAAGACGTCGGGATCCCCGAAGTGGTGACAAGTAACCGGAAAGATTAACTTCTCAATGAGCTCAGGTATCGACACCTTCGCACGTCGGGTTTCCATACCCGACAACTTGGTGCGAAGGCTGTCGGGATTGGAAACCCGACCTGTCTATTGAGAAAGTCCAAAGAAAAGAGATCACTCATGCATATCTCTGACGGCGTCCTGCCCGCTCCCGTTGCAGTGGGAGCGGCGGTTCTCTGCATCGCCCTCACCGCATGGAGCGCTCGAAAAACCAGTCCGGACGACCTTCCAAAGATCGCGGTGGTGAGTTCCGCATTCTTCGTCGCATCCCTCATCCATGTTCCCATCGGCCCGACAAGCGTGCATCTGCTGATCCCGGGTCTCGTTGGAATCTTGCTCGGAAGAAGCGCCTTCATCTCGATCGCCCTCGGCATTGTGCTCCAGAGCCTCCTCTTTCAGTTCGGGGGAATCACCGCCATCGGGGCCAATGCGTGCATGATGGGTATTCCCGCTCTGATCTCTGGATGGGTGTTCAGAATGGTCCGGGGCTCATCCCATTTTCGACTCCTCCTTGCCGGGGCGGCAGCCGGGGGACTGGGAGTCGTCCTTGCGGTCTTCTTTCTCGCCATCCTCCTGGTTTCCGGCGGGGAGGACTTCCTGGGGGTGGCGAAGCTGGCCATGTATGCCCACCTGCCGGTCCTTCTCATCGAAGCCGCCGTGAGCGCGTTTACCGTATCCTTCCTGTACAGGGTGAAACCGGATCTCCTTGACATTTCCTTCTCTTCAGCCTCCTTGCGGTGAAGGAATCATGGTGCCGGGAATTCGGGTCGTCGAACTGCCCGTTGCTTACCTCATTTTCGCCCTCGCCGGACTCGTCTTCCTGTGGCTGTCGGCACTGCGGCTTCAGCAATTCCTGTTTTCGCGCCAGGAACTGCCCGAAGGAGAAAAAGACCCCGATTACAGCATCCCGGTCATCGATTCCCAATCTCAGAAGGATTCCCCCTTTCACCGCTGGGACCAGAGAATCAAGATCGCCGCCCTCCTGTGCTTCATGTTTTGCACGGCTTTCCTGAATCACCTGTCCTGGGCGATTCCGGCGCTTCTTCTTGCCGTGTGCGCCGTCGCCGCTGCACGGATTCCCCTGCGCTATCCGCTGCGGCGGCTTACGGCCATGGGTGGGTTCCTGGGCATGTTTGTCCTGGTCATGCCCATTACGGTGCCGATGAAAAATGGTGACACCCTCCTCGTCTTCAGTTACCTCTCCTTCGTCCCCTTCAACATGCGCGGCTTCTTCCTTGCCCTCCTCATCTGCGTCAAAGCCTCCGCCATAGCGCTCATGGCCGAACCGCTGCTCGCCACCGCGTCGTTTTCCTCGACCATCCAGGCCCTCGCCGACCTCAGGGTGCCCCCCATCATCTGCCGGATGCTCCTCCTTGCATACCGCTATATCTTCGTGTTTCAGCAGGAGACGGCCCGCATGGCGAAAGGAATGAGTGCTCGTGGGTTCCGGAAAAAAACGGACATGGTGACCCTGCGCATCATCGGGAACTTCCTGGGAATGCTTCTCGTACGCAGCTTCGAGAGGACTCAGAGGGTTTACGACGCCATGCTTTCCCGTGGCTACGACGGCACCATGCACGTAACCTTTGAATTCCGGGCATGCAGGGTCGACTGGTTGAAAGGCGCCTTCTGGGTTCTGGCAGGCATTGGCCTTATCGTCGGAGACCGCTTCATTGCTCTTGACATCTTGCAGTGGTTCTGACCGCCCCTCCGATGGACAAACAGGATTTCAGCATCGAGTGCACCTCATTGACCGGTCAACCGGCCCTGTCTGCACTGCTCCATGCTATTCACCGTTGAGTCCCGATGAGAGCTTCCCAGATAAATTCGTGACAGGAGCTTTTCCTTGAGATAGGTGGACCTTTAATAGTTAGGCATTGCTACTTTCATATGGCCTCCTTTACGAAATTCGGCCGGTTCAGAGCCCGAAGAGAGTGAAGGCGTGATGGAAAAGCCCGTAGAAGGCGCGTTGCGCTTCTTTTGTTTACAGGGTAGTCCCCGGCCGTTGGCCGTTGCGGCGAACCGGAGGGGCATCGCCTCCACCTGGCGGCGGAGCGGCGGGAAGGACTGCCGTTACGTGGTTGACCGGCTCGAGGCGGCGATGAAACGCCAGGGTGGCGCTGATGCTCAGCATTCCACCGGGCGCTTCGCACATCGGAACAAGGCACTTCACCCGGCTGCTCGTCCGTCAGTTCTTCGGCTGGCCGTCCGCTCCACAGGTGATCGCGGTGATCAGACACGAAATAGATAACGGCATTAAAGCGAGGCTCAGATGTCTGCAATAGTATTCATAATCAGGACGGTAGCAGCACTGATGGCCGTCCTGAGTCTTGCCGTTCATAATCGGACAGGTTTGGAACAGATCCATTGGCTTGGTCTGATTTTCTATTTAGTCTGCTTCACCATGTATGCGAGGGCCTTGTT
>JAAYUJ010000199.1 GCA_012517775.1 Deltaproteobacteria bacterium | reverse complement strand
GGAATTCGGCTACGTGAAGCCCACGGGGGGTGCGTGGTCGCCAGTAACGGGGCAGCCGAATGGCGTATACGCGCTTAGTGGTGTTGTGGATGACCTATATCTGATGATCTCCCCGATCAGCGCGGGGACTGTGGTTGATGCGGTGACCCTTGCAGACAGCGGTTCGTGCTTCAATTACTTCGACCGGCCTCTCTACAATGTGTCGGGCAACAATCTGTTTGACTTGGGCTTCTCGATTGAGTACAAGATCGACTGGTTGCGTGCCTATGTGAATTTTGTGAAAAACCTGGGTAGCGTAGAGCTGTCCACTCAGGACTACGTGGCTGTCCGCGGCGACCGGAGCGATCCTGATATTCTCGATCCACAACCCTACAGAAACTCCGTTCCGGTCGTTGACGGCGTCATCTACGGGGGAGACAAAGCCCTCAAGAGCCGCGACTACACCGGCTGGATGGTGGATGCAGGCGTTTACTACTACTGTGGTCCCTGGACCCTCAACATCGGCGGCTTCTATACCTCAGGGCCCGAAATGAAGACTTACACCCTCCCGGTCGCAATCAGCAGTGGGGTCACTGTCGGTGGAAAGGAAGTCTACTTTGACAGTCTTTATGACATCTCGTGGAAGGCTGTCGACATCAACGACGACATTTCCTGGTTCACCTATCCCCATGCGGGACCCAGCAAGCAGACCTCCGAGATCATGGGTGGGGCTGTTTTCGATACCGGCAACTTCCCTGGGAGCTATGGATACGACGGAGCCAACTTCTACAGGGGTTACCCTGCTCCTACCAACGTATGGACCATCACCGCCGGCGCAGCCTGGCAGGCGATGCCCAAGACCAAGCTTTACCTGAGCTACTGGTACTGGGGCACCTCGACGCCGGTCATGTCCGAGGCACAGATCGCCACGGTCGACTACTATGGTTTTCCGAGGGATATCGTCATCGGGCAGAAATTTGCCAGATGCATCGGAAACGAAATCGACTTCGGCGTGACCCAGGGCATCTGGGACGGCCTGAACCTGGATGTGGTATTCGCCTATATGCTCACAGGCGATGCGTACGCGAACTCCTGGAACGGCAGCTTCCTGAATCCGGTCAACTACGAAAAGGACGATGCCTGGAAGTTCGGTGCGAGACTGCAGTGGGATTTCTAAGCTGATCTCCTGATCAGTGGATGACATCACCCGGAGGAGCAATCCTCCGGGTTTTTTTTGGCCTTTTGACCTGCCGAGTGTTTCGAGTTACACTGCCACGAGAAGCTCTTTGTGTTCATCCTTGTGAGTAGGTCGGGATTCACATCCCGACAAAAGAGGTGTCGGGTATGGAAACCCGACTAATACAGAGTCGACGTGCATCTCTACCGTAAGAACGTATCCAGGAACAACCTCGAGCAAAGGTATTTGACTCTTCATGGATTGCCAGTTGGGTGTGGAATCCAGACAATAACGAAATAGGGCCGGGCATGGGAATCCGTATGCCCGATGACCGCACCGGGCAATACCATTGGATAGGGTGACCTGGCGAATATCGCGCAGGGCCGATCACCGTATCGGCCAGAAGGGAATCGCTGGATCGGCCGTATTCGGGCGGGTACGGTGACCCGCCCTACGACAACACGAGGCGGGTTGACCATGCCAGTGTGGTGCGAAGTAACTTCTCAATAAGTCCGGGTAACGACAGCTTTGTAGGTCGGGTTTCCATACCCGACACATTGGAGCAAAGGCTGTCGGGATTGGAATCCCGACCTACTTATTGAGAAAGTACGGTGCGAACGCCTAACCTCTTGAATACAAGTCGGATTTTGGCATCGAGTACACATGATCGACCAGTCAACCGGCACTGTCTGCACTGCTCCATGTTAATCCTTGATGAGCCCTTAGGGGTGTCGCGAAGGACATGAGGTGCTATGATGAGGTTGGGGAGATTCCCCTCAAGGATATGAAATTGGCGTGTCAGTGGGATGAGAAGGTGAACGAGACGAGAGACCATAGATACCTTAAGCCGCCCGGGAGATGACAGTGTACATCAGGCGAACGGTGAGTGCCGGGAGAAGCCGGTACCTCCTGCGTGAGAGCTATCGCGACGGGGATGTGTGGAAGCATCGGGACATCATGAACTTGGGGGAGGACCCTGGACGGTTCATCGAATACCCTGGCGGAAACGGCTATTTCTTCGGGGAAAGCCTGCAGGAAGTCCTGGATTCCAGTGGAGTGAAGTGCACCGGGGAGGAATTGGAAAGGATCTTCCTGCCGTACATGCGGCCTCACGTGCGCAGGGTGATTGAACAGTTCCATGCAAGAGGGGCGAGAGCAGGCACCGGCCGGTGGCGTGGTGTGAGCGAGCAAGAGCTAATGCGACGCCAGGGAGAACTCCATACCTTCGACAAGCGGCGGCTCCATTATCTGCGGTGTGGGCGGGTGGATATTGGAGAACTGGAGGGGAGGGTGTGGAAGTTCCTGAATGTGCTCCTCGGGAAAAGCAGGGATGAGATCGAGCAGACCATCGAGGACATGGAGAAGGTTCTGCGCCCGCAGGAAATCAAGGCATATCTGTTCACAGCCTTTCATCTCCAGTCCTACTTTCCGCATCATCTGATGAGAAACGAGCCCACCGCCCTGGATCCCGAAAAGCTGGACGAGTGTTTTCTCCAGGAAGTCTGCGCTCTCAATGGAGATACACGTTTCTTCAGGGGAACCGGCGGACATGACGGCGGATCGGCCCATCCCTATCTGGTGAAGTACGTGATTCTCTATTTCGATCATGATTTTGAGCGGATACACTGGGAGGGGCTTTTGCACGAATATGTGCGCAGCAGGCAGTTTCGAGGGAGCAGAGCGGCGCCCTCAAGGCATGTGTCCAACGAGGAGGCCTGCAGCATACTTGGGATCAGTGAAGAGGAGTGCAGGCGGATGGATCGGAAAGAGTTGATCCGGCTCTACCGGGAGCGCGCCAAGAAAGCCCATCCAGACAGCGGCGGAGACCATGAGGCGTTTCTCAAGATACAGGAGGCGTATGAATCCCTCCTGAGCCGGAAGTGAATACCGCATGTGAAGCATTTTTTCATCTATTCTCTTCGTGTTCTTCGTGATCTTTGTGGCGAAAAACAGTCTTTTGCTGAATCCTGAGGGAGTGCCTTTCTCTAAATGAATGCCTCTATTCCCAGTTCCGCCGCACGGGAGGCAACCCGCTTCACTATGACGGGGTCCATGACGATATCGTCCGGCCATTCCCGATGATGTCCATCCTCGGGCCCTTTTTTCGTGGCATCGATAACAATGCGCCCTCCCTTTCGGATGATATCCCTTCGCGGGTCCACGTTATTGAAAACCTTCCAAGAAATCATTGAAGCGTCCCTCAAGTCTATGCCCTCATCGTAGAGGAGAAGAATGGAAAAAGCCTGCAACCCCGGATGATCCAGGAGTGGTTCTGCGAGGCTCCTGCCGCTCAGGGAGCCGTCCTTCCTGATGCTGATCAAAAGGGGGCGGTTGTGGACGGAAAGGTCCGGCACATGGAAGGTGGACAGGGCGCTGGAAATGTCTCTGAGGGCCTGTCGGATCTTTTCCCAGCCGGGTACTTCCAGGATGGCCGAAAACCGCCTGCGCTCCTTTTCACCCGGCAGACGCCTCGTGGAATCGATGCCGATTTTTGCACCGAAAAGGGGTTCGGGCGCGCTGTGATCAAGAACATCCAGAATGCCTTCGGAAATGAACATGTCCTGTTCCAGGTC